>JACPQU010000093.1 GCA_016190305.1 Bacillota bacterium | reverse complement strand
GGTTTGAGGTGAGGGGAAAGACTTTTCCGGTAGTGATCATCCTTTTGTTGGTCGCCGGCCTGTTGCTGGCGGGATGCAAGAAGAGCGGGGACAAGCCGAACACCGCTCCCGCTCCGGCGCCCTCGGAGCCTGCCAAGACGGCTCCGCCGAAGGAAGAGCCGAAGAAGGAAGAGCAGGGCGTCATCAAGATCGGGGCGGCCATCAGTTTCACCGGGCCGTTATCCCGGAACGCGGCCTTCATGAAGCAAGGCTATGACCTGTGGGTTGAGGACGTCAACGCGCGCGGGGGCATCGATGTCGGAGGGAAGAAATACAAGGTCGAATTGAAGCTCTACGATGACAAGAGCGACGCTCCCACGGCCGCCAACCTGGTGGAAAAGTTAATCACCGAGGACAAGGTCAACTTCATCTTAGGTCCCTACGGGAGCGGCATCACCACGGCGGTCAGCGCCATCAGCGAGAAGTACAAGGTGCTTATGCTGGCGCCCATCGCCAACGCCGACCCGGTTTATGCCCGCGGCTTCAAGTATCTCTTCGGCATGCTCCCGCCCATCAGCCGCGGCACGGCGGTGCACGTCGATCTGATGAAGAGCCTGAACCCGACGCCCAAGACACTGGCCATCCTTACCCCGGACGACATGTTCCCGCTGATCGCCGCCGAAGGCGTCAAGAAGAAGGCCGAGGCAAACGGGATCCAGGTCGTCTACTTCCAGAAGTATCCCAAGGACACCCAGGATCTCTCGACGATCCTGACGGAGATGAAACGGCTGCAGCCCGATGCGGTAATGACCACCGGGTACTTCCAGGATGCTTTCCTGACCATCAAGCAAATGAGGGATCTCAGGGTCAACGTTAAGTATATGGGGGCTCTGGACGCCCCCTTCCAGGAGGACTTCCGGAAGGCCCTGGGCAAGGACGCCGAGTATGTCTTCGCCGAAGCTGAGTGGGTGCCGTCCGCCGGCTGGAAGGGCCCCGTCTTCGGTTCCAGCCAGGACTACAACGCCAAGTTCAAGGCCCGCTACGGCGCGGATGCCAACTACTACTCCGCGGCTCCCAGCGCGGCGGGGATAGTCCTCGAGGCCGCCATTCAGAAGGCGGGGTCGCTGGACAACGACAAGGTCCGGGAGGCTATCCTGAGCCTCGATATGGAAACCTTCTACGGCCCCATCAAGTACGACGTAACCGGTTGGAACAACACGTCCACGGCGCTGATCGTTCAGATCCAGGACGGCAACCTGGTTACCGTCTATCCGTCCAAGCTCAAGCAGGCCGAGCCTCGTTACCCGATGCCGGGGTGGCAATCCAGGTAGTCGATATCTAGCACGGGTTTACCAACCCCCTGCCGGGGGTTGGTAAACCCGGTATGCAGGTTCGCAGGGTAATGGTGCAGGTTTGCCGGTTTGGAGGGGTAGCTCGCGTTGGACTTCTGGGTGCTGGGACAATACGCTGTCAACATTCTCTTCCTGGCGGGAATTTATGGCTGCGTCGGCCTCGGTTTCTCACTCGTCTACGGGGTGATGAACATCATCAACCTCGCCCATGGATCCCTGATTATGATGGGTGCCTATACCACGTTCTGGCTCTTCACCTCCTACGGGATCGACCCGTTCTTGAGCATCCCGCTCAGCGCGGTCTTGTTTTTCATGATCGGATATTTCATCCAGGGGGCGATCATCAACCGGGTGATGAAGACGGGAATCTTCATGATCATGATCCTTACCTATGGGATCGAGATCATCCTGGTCAACCTCGCCCTTTACCTCTGGAAAGCCAACTACCGCTCGGTGGCACCGGCCTATTCCGGAAATATTCTCGAGCTTGGTTCCATCACCATCCCCTACCTGAAGCTGGCCATCCTGGCGGCAACCGTCCTGATCACCGTCTGTGTCTACCTTTTCATCAACAAGACAAAAACGGGGATGGCCATCCAGGCGACCTCGCTGAACCGCTACTCCGCCCAACTGGTGGGGATCGACATCCATCGCATCTACAACATCACTTACGGGGTGAGCACCGCCCTGGCGGCGACAGCCGGAGCATTAATCGCCTCGGTTTACCCGATCTTCCCGTCGATGGAGGGCCCCTTCCTCGGGAAAGCCTTTGTGATCGCCGTTCTGGGCGGCCTCGGCAACATGGCCGGGGCCCTGGTCGGGGGTCTCGGTCTCGCCGTCGCTGAAACCGTTGGAAGCCTCGTCTTCGGGGCTTCCTATCAGAATGTCACGGCGTTCGCGGTATTCGTGATCATCCTAGTCCTGAGGCCTTACGGTTTGGTGGGGAAGCGTTTCTTCGCCGAAATCTCTTCCTAGGGGTGGCCCAGCGAGATGAGGAACAACCTCGCGGCGGTGGGGATATGGGTGGCGGTCCTGTTCCTGGTTTTGACCACGCTCCCGTTGATCCTCTCCGGGTACTGGTTGAAGATCTTGACCAACATCATCATGTTCGCGGTGCTCGCTCAGAGCTGCAACATCATTTCGGGCTACACCGGTTATCCGGCGCTCGGAAATGTGGTGTTTTTCGGGCTGGGGGCGTATAGCACTGCCATCTTGATGAATCGGATCGGCGCTCCTTTCCCCTTGGCTCTCTTGGCGGCGGGGCTGATCTCCGGGTTGTATGCCGCCGTTCTCGGGTTGCCCATCCTGAAGACGAAGGGCCACTACTTCGTAATGGCGACCCTGGGGGTCAACGAGGCGACCAGGGAGCTGGTCAACAACCTGGACTTCCTGACGGGGGGCGGCATCGGAATGAGCCTGCCGATCCCGGACCGATCCATCCAGAGCTTTTACATCCTGATTTACTTCACGATGCTGGTCATCCTCGTCTCCTGCACGCTCCTGGTCCACTTCGTGTCGAGATCCCCGTTCGGTTTCGCCCTTCGTGCCATCAGGGCCAACGAGCAGGCCGCTGGGGTGATGGGGATCAACACCACCCTGTGCAAAACGGGAGCCTGGGTTGCCAGCGCTTTCTTCACGGGCCTGGCGGGAGGCGTTTACGCTTACTGGCTGACCTATATCGAGTCCCAGGTGGTTTTCAGTATCATCATCGGAGTCAAGTTTTTTGTGATCTTGCTCCTGGGCGGTGCGGGAACCGTTTTCGGACCTCTCCTGGGGGCCTTCATGTTTCAAATCATTGATCAGTTTATCTGGGGGGCCTTCCCGGAGTTTCACCTGGGTGTGCTTGGGCTGCTCATGATCATGGTGGTGATCTTTGTTCCCAACGGCCTGTTAAGGTTATTTGAGACCAGGATCTGGTTCCCGGCCAAGGGGTTGTTTCAAGCACTCGGAGTGATGGGAACCCGGGCCGGGCGATCAGAGAAGGGATAGGCCGCAAATTCCGGGGTGGGTCCACGTAAGATCCGGTTTCGTTTGAGCCGGTGGAGTCAGAAGGGAAGAGGGGCGCCGGATGGCTTTGCTGCAGGTTAAAGACGTCACGGTGGGTTTCGGCGGTGTTAAAGCCTTGAACGGGCTGAGCTTCGAGGTCAACCAGGGAGAGATCTTCGGGGTGATCGGTCCGAATGGAGCCGGAAAGACTACCTTGCTGAACGTGGTCAGCGGCATCATCCGGCCTTCAGCGGGGGAAATCCTCTACCGCGGCCGGCTCGTCAGCGGGTTACCCACCCACACCATTACCAGGCTGGGTGTCGGTCGCGTTTTTCAGATCACCCAACCCTTCCATGGGTTGACGGTGCGTGAGAATGTCCTTGTGGGTGCCTATTTCGGAACCCGGAAGTCCTCCACTTCCACGGTCGACGTGGATGCGATCCTGGAACTGGTCGGCATGGATAAGCTGGCCTCGCGACCGGTTTCTGAGCTATCGGTGGCCATGCGCAAACGGCTCGAGTTCGCCAGGGCTTTAGCCTTGCGCCCCGACCTCCTCCTCCTGGACGAGGTGATGGCCGGCTTGGCCCCTACGGAGGTCGACTACCTGACCGGCATCGTGAAGCGGATCAATCGCGAAGGGATCACCATCGTGATGGTCGAGCACGTGATGAGGGCGGTCATGGCCACCTGCCGGAGGGTCCTGGTGATGCACCTGGGCAAGCACCTGGCGGTGGACGCACCCGAAGCCGTTACCCGGGACAACCGTGTCATCGAAGTTTACCTCGGCCGGCGCTATGCCGAAAGGATGGCGGGTACGGCAGGGGAGAAGCGCGGCTAGACCCAGCGGCGGGGCGGACACTGGAAGAGCAACCTGCACTTGGTGGAGGTCGGCGGTGTGCTGGAGATAGAGCATCTGGCAGCGGGTTACGGGGAAGTGCAGGTCATCTGGGATCTCGGACTGACGGTGGGATCCGGCGAGGTCGTCGCGCTCCTGGGGGCGAACGGCGCCGGGAAGACCACCCTTCTCAAGGTAATCTCGGGGGTCTTGAGACCCTCCGGGGGATCCGTCAAGTTCCACGGCTGCGAGCTCAGCGGTCTCGGCCCGGAGCAGGTCGTCAAGAGCGGAATCTCCCACATCCCCGAAGGACGCCAGCTCTTTTCAGGGATGACCGTGGAAGAGAACCTGGTGATGGGGGCATACACGCGCTCCACCCGGGGGTTATCATCAGGGCTTGAACGGATTTACGAGATCTTTCCGGAGCTCAGCAACAAGCGCAAACGGCAGGCCGGGACCCTGAGCGGCGGGGAGCAGCAGATGTGCGCCGTCGGCAGGGGGTTGATGTCGGACCCCAAGCTGCTCCTGATTGACGAGCTTTCACTGGGCCTGGCCCCGGTAGTGGTCGAACGCCTCGTCCGTGCGGTCATGGAGGTACATCAGCAGCGCGAACTCGACATCCTCTTCGTCGAGCAGGACGTCCAGCTTGCCCTGGAGGTGGCGACCAGGGCCTACGTCATGGAATCCGGGAGGATTGTGAAGCAAGGGGCCTCCCAGGTTCTGATGGACGATCCGGCCGTCAGGCAAGCTTACCTTGGGTTGTAATAAAGACACATGGAGGCAGGATCTGACGATGGCCAGGGTTTCTTTTCAATTAAACGGCAAACCACACCAAGCTGAATACCAGCCCGGAACCACCCTTCTCCGGTACCTTAGGGATGAGATGCAACTTACCGGTACCAAGGAGGGATGCTCCCGGGGGGAGTGTGGAAGCTGCACGGTCCTGATCGACGGGAAGACGCGGAAGGCTTGTATCGTCGGCATGAAAAGCCTGGCGGGCGTTTCGGTGGAGACCATCGAGAGCGTGAACGGGGACGGCCTGCTTCTGCATCCCCTGGTTGCCGGCTTCAGCCGGGCCGGGGCGGTCCAGTGCGGGTTCTGCACCCCCGGGATGATCATGGCCGCCAAGGCGCTGCTCGCCGAGAACCCGGATCCCTCGCCCGATCGGATCAAGGCGGCTCTTGCCGAGAACTACTGCCGCTGCACCGGTTACGCGCGGATCATCAGGGCAGTCCAGGACGCGGCCGCTGATTTGCGCGGCGGATGCCCGCCGGCCGGGCAACCGGAGAGGGAACTTCCGGGGAGAGGTATTTACGGGACCGACGTGCTCGGAGCGGAGATCCCGGAGGATGACTTCGCCGAACGGGCCTGCGGCAAAACCCTCTTCACCGATGACATTTACCGTGCGGATCAGCTGGTCGCCAGGCCTTACCTGGCCCCCCACCCGCACGCCGTGATCGAGGATATCGATCTCACAGAGGCCCTAAGGGTCCCGGGAGTGGCGGCCATCCTCACCGCACGGGACGTACCCGGTCCGAACCGTTTCGGCCGTTTCGTCAAGGACCGTCCGATCCTGGCCGATGGAAAGGTGCGTTTCGACGGGGAACCGGTGGCCGTGATCCTGGCTGAAAACCGCCGTGCGGCCGACGAGGCGCTGAAGCTGATCAGGGTCGGCTTCAGGCCGCTGCCCGTGATCAGCTCCGTTGAGGAAGCGCTGGCTGAGGGAGCTCCCCTTGTCCACGAGTGGGGAGCCGTGGTGGCCAGGGCCGTCAACCGGGCGGGCGATGCGGAGGAAGCCTTCTCGAGATCCGAAATTGTCAGGGTTGGGACCTACCGGGTGCCTTTCCAGGCCCATGGTTTCTTGGAACCCGAGGCGGCGTTTGCCGAACCTGACGGTGAGGGGGGTGTGATCATCTGCTCTCCCACCCAGCTTCCCACCCACGTCCAGAACGTCGTCTCCGAGAACCTGTGCCTGCCCAAGGAAAAGGTGCGGGTGAAGAGCATGCCGGTGGGGGGAGCCTTCGGGGGTAAGAATGATGTGATGCTGGAGGCCTTCGTCGCCCTGGGAGCCTTGAAGACCGGGCGGCCGGTGAAGATGACCCTCAACCGCCGCGAGTCCCAGCGTTTCGGCACCAAGGCCCACGGGGCCACCATTGAAATCAAGGTCGGTGCGACCGGCGATGGAAAGCTGACCGGCCTCAAGGCGGCCATGACCCTGGATTCCGGGGCTTACGCGGCCGTCAGCCCGTTGCTGGTCCAGCACTCGACCATGCTGGCCGCCGGGCCTTATGCCTGGACGGCCTACGATATCGAGGTCAAGGCCGTTTCGACCAACAATGTGATCGGCAGCGCCTTTCGAGGCTTTGGGAGCGAACGGTTCAACTTCGCCCTGGAGTCCCAGATCGAGTTGATCGCCAGGGAACTTTCGATTGATCCCTTCGACTTCCGCCTGCAAAACCTGGTCCAGCGGGGAACAAGGCTGGCCAGCGGGCAGGTCATGGGCGGCAGCGTTCCGGTGGCTCGAACCCTGATCAAGGCCCGGGAGATCCTGGCCGGTACGGATCTCCCCCAGCCGGGCCCCGGCAAGCGGATTGGCGTGGGGATCGCCTGCGCCCATAAGAGCGTGGCCTTCGGGCTTGGGTTCGAGGAGTGGGCCGAGGTCAACATAGAGCCGGCTTCCGATGGGACCCTCCGGGTCACCGCCTCCGTGGTCGACATCGGGCAGGGGATCCGGAGCGGGATGGCCCAGATTATCAGCGCCGTCACCGGGATCCGGCCGGAACTGATCCGTGTCTCCCACGCCGACACCGCGGTCGTCGGTGGGGCCATCGGGGTCGCCCAGCGCCAGACCTATATCGCCGGCAATGCCGTGCGGGAAACCGCCCGCCTGTTCCTTGGACGAATCAGGACCTTCCTGGCTGGAGAGTTCGGTTTAACCCCGGACGGAATCGAGATCCTCGGGGACCGGATCGTCTACCGGCGGGAGGGGGAGGAGCAGCCGCTGTTGGAATTCGCGGCCCTGCCCGCCCTGGCCCGGCGAAGGGGAGAGGACCTGCGCCTCACCCATCGCTACCAGGGACCTGCGACCACCGCCCCTTGGGTCGAGGTCGACGTCAAGGGGCCGAGCCTGAGGTGGCGGGCGGAAGATTCCGGTGTGGTCGAAAGGCCCAGGCCCGCTTACTCCGGGGATGGGACGGATGAAATACCCCCGGTCTGGCTGGGGCTCACCTACTATTTCCAGGTGGCCGTGGTGGAGGTGGACGAACGGACAGGCAAGGTCCGCCCCCTCAAGATCATCGCCGTTCAGGATGCGGGCAGAGCCATCAACCCGGACCGGATCAGAGCCAACGCCGAGGGAGGCTGCGTGATGGGCGCCGGCATGGCCCTTGCTGAAGAGGTGCAAATGCACGGGGGGCGGGTGCTTAGCGATACTTTTCGGAAGATGAAGATGCCCAGCGCCCTGGAGGCGCCGGAGGTGGAAGTGCAGATCATCGAGGATCCCGATCCTTACGGGCCCTTCGGGGCGAAAGGATTGGCGGAGGGTTCCCTGGTCGCCACCATTCCGGCGGTGGTCAACGCCGTCTGCAATGCCACCGGTGGCCGAATCAGGGAGTTACCGGCCAGTCCGGACAGGGTCTTGAAGAGCTTGAAGGGTTTAATTGAATGAATCAACTTGAAATTGAAAGGTTCAATTTTAATGAATCCAGTTGTACGAATCACATGATTCTTTCGGATCCATATGGTATTGCACAAATCCCTGAAATATATTAAACACATTATCAATAGGGATTGCTTTGGACATTGTGTCGGCCTGGTTTTACTTATCCCCGGAGCAAGGGCTGAACAGCCATCCGATGCGGGTTGCGCAGCTTGCCGATGCCTCGCCCGGACATAGAGACAGGTTGGCGATGGATTTGACGGGTGTTTTGGAGGGGGGAAGACGTTGCCGAAGTTCGAATTGCTCGAACCGGCCGATACCCGGGAGGCCTTGAGCCTGCTTTCCGAGCTGGGTGAACGGGCCCGCCTCCTGGCGGGCGGCACCGACCTGATGGTCAACCTCCGGCGGGGGCGGATCCGCCCGGAATACGTGGTGAGGATCCTCTCCAAGGAAGGCTTGCAGGGTTTTTCCACCGGCTCAACCGGACTCCGGATCGGCGCGATGGCGACCATCCGGGAGGTGGCCGTTCATCCCGCCATCAAGGAGCGCTTCCCGGCCTTGGCCCGGGCCGCCCTCAGCATGGCCACTCCCCAGGTGCGCAACAGGGCCACCATCGGGGGGAACCTTTGTAACGCCTCTCCCGCGGCCGATACCGCGCCCCCTCTCCTTGTCCACGACGCCGAGGTTGACATCTCCGGGGCCGCCGGCTCCCGGACCATGCCGCTCCGGGACTTCTTTCAGGGCCCCGGCGCCGCCGCCCTGCAGGCGGGGGAGATCCTGACCGCCATCCGGGTCCCGGATCCGGGAACAGGCGTCGGAGCGGCCTTCATTAAGCTTGGAGTCCGCAAGGCCCAGGAGATCGCCATCGTCAGCGTGGCGGTTCTGCTTCGCAGGGGCGCCGCCGGGCAGGTCGATGAGGCCCGGATCGCCCTCGGAGCGGTCGCTCCCACCCCGCTCCGCGTGCCGGCTGCGGAGGACGAACTCAGGAGCCGGCCCTTCAGCCTCGAGCTGGCGGCGCGGGCCGCCGGGCTGGCGGCCTCCGCCGTGGAACCCATCGACGACGTGCGGGCAACCGCCGAGTACCGGCGGGCCATGGCGGGCGTGCTGGTGGAGCGGGCCCTGGTCGACGCCTGGGAAAAGGCGGCCGAGAACTGTGAGGGGTGACGGCTTCGAGCGTCACAGGCTTAAGTGTTAAGTGATTGAGGCATCATCCCGAAAATCAGCCCGGAGGGAGGAAGTTCTCTTGCGGAAGATCGCCTTGAACGTAAACGATGAGGAATACTCGGTGGAGGCGAAGCCCCATCACTCCCTCCTTCACGTGTTGCGCGAGCAACTCGGCTTGACAGGGGCCAAGGAAGGGTGCGGCGAGGGCCACTGCGGGGCCTGTACGGTCCTTCTCGACGGGCGTCCGGTCAACTCCTGCCTGCTTCTGGCGGTGGAAGCCGAGGGGGCAAGAGTCACCACCATTGAAGGCTTGGCCGAGGGCGGCCGTCTCCATCCCATCCAGGAGGCTTTCATCAACCAGGGGGCGGTCCAATGCGGGTACTGCACCCCCGGGATGATCCTCTCCGCCAAGGCCTTGCTCGACGAGATCCCCGATCCGGGGGAGAAGGAGATCCGGGAAGCCATCTCGGGGAACCTTTGCCGGTGCACCGGGTATGTGAAGATCGTGGAAGCTATCAGGGCCGCCGGCAAAGCGCTGGCGGCGACCCGGGGAGCGTGAAGCCAATGGCTCTTTCCATTGTCGGTAAGCGGGCCATCCGGCTCGAAGCACCGGAAAAAGTGACCGGGTCGGCCGCCTTTGTCGCCGATCTCAAGCTGCCGGGGCTTCTGGTAGGGAAGGTCCTCCGGAGCCCGCACCCCCATGCCCGGATCCTGAACATCGACACCTCGCGGGCGCGGGCCCTGGCCGGGGTCAAGACGGTCGTTACTTTTACGGATACGCCCGGGATCAAGTACAACGCCGCCGCCCATCCGGCGCCTGGCAGCGTGCTCCTGAGGGATCAGTACCTCCTGGCCGACACGGCCAGGTATGTCGGCGACCCGGTGGCGGCGGTGGCGGCGGTGGACGAGGATACGGCCGCCGAAGCCCTCGACCTGATCCGGGTGGATTACCAGCCGTTGCCCTTCGTTCTGGAGGCTGAAGCGGCCATGGCTCCCGGTGCCCCGCTTCTGCACGATTCCGGGCGGAACATCGTCGGGAGGGTGGAGTTCACCCTCGGCGACGTGGAGGACGGCTTCCGGGAGGCGGACCACATCTTCGAGCACCGGTACCGTACCTCCAAGGTCTTTCCCTGCTCGGTCGAGCCCCCGGGAGTCACCATGGCGAGGGCGGACTGGAGCGGCCGGCTCACCGTCTGGTCATCCACCCAGATGCCCCATCAGATCCGGCGCATCGTGGCCGGCGCCCTCGGCGTCCCCCAGGGAAAGGTCCGGGTGATCAAGCCGTACGTGGGCGGCGGTTTCGGGAGCCGCCTGGGGGCGGTCAACGAACCTCTCTGCGCCCTCCTGGCCATGCGCACTCAAAAGCCCGTCCGGCTTGCCTATTCCATCGAGGAGACCTTCCTTGGGACCGAGTCCCGCCACCCCATCGACCTCACCCTCAGGACCGGGGTCAAGGCCGACGGCACCCTGACCGCCCGCCGGCTGGACGCCATCCTGAACGCCGGGGCCTATGCCACCCACAGCGTCTCCTTCGCCTCCCCGGTGGGCAACTGGTTCCGAGGGATGTACAAGTGCCCCAATTACCGATATGAAGGGATCGCCGTCTATACCAATACCTCGCCTTCCGGGGCTTTCCGGGGTTACGGGAACCCCCAGGTCAACTTCGCCGTGGAGTCCCAGATGGACGAGATCGCCGAACACCTGGGCCTGGATCCCCTCACCTTGCGGGAGAAGAACCATCCCTGCATGGGCGACATCTGGGAACGCACCAAGTGGCCCATCGAAAGCTGCGGGCTGGAGGAGGCCCTGTCCCTGGGCGCGGCCGAGATCGGCTGGCGGGAGAAGCGGGGCAAATCCAGGGACGGAGGCAAAGGCAGGGCCGGGGGCGGCTCCTCCTCAGGGACCGGCGACGCTTCCAGCACCGGAAATGCCGTAAGGGGTGGCGACGCCTTCAGGCACCGCGGCGTCGGGATGGCCTACATGCTCCATTGCAGTTGCGGCCGTCCGGCGCTCCACGAGCTTTCCACGGCGATGGTCAAGATGAACGAGGATGGAAGCGCCAATCTCCTCTATGCCGGGGCGGATTCCGGCCAGGGTTCCCTGACCGTCATGGCCCAGATCGTCGCCGAGACCGTGGGAATCCCCCTGGAACAGGTTCAAATCGATCCCGTCACCGACACCGACCTCACCGGTTTCGAGGTGGGGAGCCACGCCAGCCGCCAGATCTACGCCGGCGGGAACGCCGTCCGCCGGGCGGCCCTGGCCGCCAGGCACGAAATTGTCGCGCTGGCCGCCGACATAGTCGGGGCGGCGCCCGGAGACCTGGAAATTGCGGACGGGGTGATCCGTTCCACCAGCGACGAGCAGAAGCAGGTCACGGTGGCCGAGATCTGCCGGGAGGCCCTCTTCGGTTCCCGGCGGCGACAGATCATCGGGATGGTAAGCGAGGAGCCGGAGGGAAACCCGCCGGTATACGCGGCCCAGTTCGCCGAGGTGGAGGTGGACACCAGGACGGGGGCGGTGGAAGTCCTCAAACTGGTGGCCGCCCACGACGTGGGGGTGGCCATCAACCCGGCCAACGTGGAGGGCCAGATCGAGGGGGCCCTGCAGCAGGGTCTGGGCTACGCCCTGACCGAGGAGGTCGTCCACCAGCCGGCGACCGGCCGGCCGGGCGCCTCCAACCTTGGTGAATACAAGGTCCTGACCGCCAAGGATATGCCGGAGATCAAGGTGATCATCGTCGAGGCGGCCAGCCGGACCGGCCCTTACGGGGCCAAGGGTGTCGGCGAGTCCGGCCTGGTTCCCACGGCGGCCGCCATCGGCAACGCCATCTACGATGCCGTCGGCGTCCATCTGGACAGCCTGCCGTTCACCCCCTCCAGGGTGCTCGCCGCCTTGAAGGGTGAGGCGGGGGCAAAGGGCGCCGTGATCACCGTCAAGAAGTGACTTTATCGATGTGGGGTGTCCGAGCAATGGCCGTCCAGGAGAAATGGGTTCCCAGCACCTGTAAGATGTGCCTGCACGGGTGCGGGATCAGGGTCAAGGTCCGGGACGGGGTGGTGGTCAAGATCGAGGGGGATCCCACCAACCAGAACAACCTGGGCAAGCTCTGTCCCAAGGGGAACTCCGGGATCATGCGGCTCTACGACCCCCAACGGGTGAAGTCGCCGCTTCGGCGGACGAACCCGGTGAAGGGGTCCGGGGTGGATCCGGGGTGGGAGCCCATCTCCTGGGATGAGGCCCTTACCACCGTGGCCGAGAAGCTGGGTCGGATCCGCAGGGAGGATCCCCGCAAGCTGCTCTGCGCCTTCGGGGATTTCCAGCGTCCATGGCTCAAGGGCTGGCCCTCCGCCTTCGGGGCGCACAGCTACTTCACCTGCGTGAGCCAGTACTGCGGCGCGGCCTATCACCCCTTCTGCGGGATCGTGGACGGTTCTTTCGCCGCGACCAACGACTTCGAGCACTGCAACTACTGGATCCAGTTCGGGTCGGGGGCCGGATTCTCATCCCACCTGCACCTGACCGGCTCCAACAAGCGGATGGCCGACGCCCGCCGGAGGGGTATGAAGCTGGTGGTGGTGGAACCGCGCCTCTCCGAAGGGGGCAGCAAGGCCAACGAGTGGATCCCCATCCGGCCCGGGACCGATCGAGCCTTCGCTCTTGGGATGATGAACGTCCTGCTTCACGAGCTGGACCTCTATGACGCGGAGTTCATCAAGAAGCAGACCAACGGGCCCTACCTGATCGGCGAGGACGGCTACACCGTCCGGGGGGCGGAAGGAAAAGCAATGGTTTGGGACCCGGCGGACGCCTGCGCCAAACCCCATGACGACCCCGGGATCAAGGATTTCGC
>JACPQU010000094.1 GCA_016190305.1 Bacillota bacterium | reverse complement strand
GACGCGGATAACGGCCACGGGAACCCCCTCAATGTGCGGCGGACGGTGCGTGAGTTCGAAGCGGCGGGGGTGGCGGGCGTGCATATCGAGGACCAGGTGCTCCCCAAGCGCTGCGGACATATGGAGGGCAAGCAGGTCGTATCCCTGGAGGAAATGACCGCCAAGATCAGAGCGGCCGTCGAGGCCCGTCGCGACTCGGACTTCGTGATCATCGCCCGTACCGACGCCCGGGCCACCCATGGGCTCGAGGAGGCCGTCCGCCGCGGACAAGCGTGCCTCCAGGCCGGAGCGGATGTGATCTTCGTCGAGGCCCCAACCACCATGGAGGAAATGAGGCAAATCGCAGGGTCGCTCCAGGCCCCGCTCTTTTTCAACTGGGCCCGGACGGGCAAAAGCCCCCTGCCTCCTTTCCAGGAGGTGGCCGCCCTGGGATACAAGATCATCGCCATTCCCCTGGACATCCTTTACGCGTCCTGGTTCGCGGTCCGGGAGGTGCTGGCGGCCATGGCGGCCGAGGGAACCAGCGCAGCCCTGGCCGCCAGGATGCCTACCTTCGAGGAGTTCAACCGGTTCGTGGGGCTTGGAGAGTACCGCGAGCTGGAGGAACGGTACGGGGTGGCTGCCGGGTTTTCGGTGAAAAGGGAGCTCGGCAGGTGAAACTTCCAACAGGTAAATCAAGGATACAGAGGATCCAGCCTGACGGAACAGAATGTTTTTCCTTTGACAACCTAATGATGGTTGGACAGGTCCCCCACAAGGGGAGAGGGAATCGGGTGCAAATCCTGAGCGGTCCCGCCACTGTAAACGCTTAGCCGCCTGCTGGTGCCACTGGCAATCGCCGGGAAGGCGCAGGTTGCAATGAAGCGTGAGCCAGGAGACCTGCCTGTCCTCCGACGTACTCGGCTTCGCCGGAAAGTGAGGTGCGTCAAGGAATAACCTTCCTTTGCACAGCCCCTTTACGGGGCTGTGCTTTTTTGGGTCGAAAGGAGAAGCCCTGCCTGGTTTTACGAAAGCCGGTTTCGGCTGACTTGTCCGAAAATAGCGTGGTGTCAGTAAAAAGTTAAGGAGGGATCTCTCGTGTCAGTTTCGACTCTGCTCAATCACCCTGGTTCAAGCCCCGCCGGCGCGCGGAACCGCCGGTCGGCCGTCAGGCTCTTAGCCGGAGTGACCGCCCTGGCCATCCTTCTCCTGGCCGGTTTAACCGGATGCTCTTTGCTGGGACCCAAAGAGGTGGCCATCGAGGACCTGGCCGGACGCCAGGTGAAGGTGGCGGCCAAGCCCCAGCGGATCGTTTCCCTGGTCCCCAGCAACACGGAAATCCTCTTCGCACTTGGGTTGGGTAATCGGGTGGTCGGAGTCTCCAATTTCGACAACTACCCGCCGGAGGTCGCCCAGATCGAGAAAGTCGGCGACGCCTTCAAGGCGGATTACGAGAAGCTGGTCAGTCTCAAGCCCGACCTCGTCCTGAGCGCCCGCGGCAGTATCGTGGACGAGCTCACCAAGCTGGGAATCACGGTCGTGGTGGTCGACGCGCCGGACCTCTCGGCTGTGGCGGGCTCCATCCGCTTCCTGGGAAAGGTGACCGGGGCCGCCCGGGAGGCGGAAAAGGTCGCCGCCGAGTTCGAGGGCAAGATCCAGGCGGTGGCTTCGGTTACGGAGAAGATCGGAGACGCCGACCGACCCCTGGTCTACTTCGAAGTCTCCCAGAACCCTCTTTGGACCATCGGTCCAGGCTCCTTCATGTTCGATCTCGTCAAGATGGCCGGAGGGAAGAACCTGTTTCCTGATGCCAGGCAGCCTTACCTGGAAGTGGGCGATGAAGAGGTGGTCAGCCGGAACCCGGGCTTTGTACTGCTGACCTTCCCATACATGAAGGATGTTCTGGCCAGGCCGGCCTGGGCGGCGGTCTCGGCCGTCAAGACCGGCAAGGTTTATGAGGTTGACGGGGATATTTTCAGCCGGCCCACGCCAAGGCTGGCGCAGGCCCTCGAGGAACTGGTGGAGATGCTCCACCCGGGCCTGTTGAAGCGCTAGACGGTGAGGAGAGGGGCTGCTTCCGGGAACCCGATCGCGGGCTCCCGGGAGCCCGTCACGCAGGGACGTAGTGGGAGCAGAGGCCCGGCAACGGTGCTCCCGCTCCTGGTTGCCATCCTGGGCCTTTCGGTGCTGGGAGCGGTTTCCCTGGGTTCGTCGCGGATCCCCGTCCCCCGGGTGGCCGGAATCCTCTGGAACGGGATCGCGGGAGGCGGGGGAGGGGATGGCGCCTGGAGCGCCGGGGAAGAGGCCATCGTCCTGATGATCCGTCTTCCGCGGGTGCTCCTGGCCGGCCTCGTCGGTGCGGCGCTGGCCACCAGCGGGGTCATCCTGCAGGGGCTGTTTCGGAATCCGTTGGCCGATCCCTTCACCATCGGCGTCTCCAGCGGGGCTGCGGTAGGGGCGGTGGCTGCCATCGCCGTGGGGCTTCCCCACCGTCTCGGCGGCGGTTGGGTGATTCCAGTGGCCGCCTTCGCCGGCGCTCTCATCGCGGCGGTGGCGGTTTATGCCCTGGCGTCCATCGGTGGACGCGTTCCGGTCCTGGTGCTCCTCCTCTCGGGGGTGGTGGTAAGCTCTTTCCTATCGGCCATCATCTCCTTTATCCTGACCGTGACGGGTGAATCCCTGCGACAGGCTCTATTCTGGATGATGGGCAGCCTGGGGACGATCGGGTGGCGGTTCGTTCCGCTGCTCACACCCTACGTTCTCCTGGGCGGAGCTGTGGGTATCGGGCTGGCACGGCAGATCAACGCCCTGGTCATGGGCGAGGAGACGGCGGCCAGCCTCGGGGTGGACGTGGAGCGGCTCAAGCGGGTCATCCTGGCCACCGCCTCCCTGCTCACCGGCGCGGCGGTGGCGGTCAGCGGGATGATCGGGTTCGTCGGGCTCATCGTTCCCCACAGCCTCCGGTTGCTCCTGGGACCCGACCACCGGTTGCTCATCCCCGCCTCGTTTCTCGGCGGGGGGATCTTCCTGATCTGGGTGGACGTGGCGGCGAGGATCGCCGTTCCCCCTTCGGAGGTCCCGGTCGGAGTGGTCACCGCCTTGCTGGGAGCGCCATTCTTCTTTTACCTTCTCCGGAGGCGGAGAAAGGAGTTCATGTTCTGATTCGCCCGTTCTGATTCACCGCTTTGGTTTTCGACTGGAGGGACGGTGACGAAGGGGGGTCTACAATTCTGAACCAGTCCGGGGATCTTTCCGTGCCCGTACTCCTGAAAGCCGATGACATTTCGGTCCGCTACGACGGTCGCCTGGTCCTGGACCGGATCTCCCTTTCCGTCGGGCAAGGTGAGTTCATCGGGCTGGCAGGTCCCAACGGGGCCGGCAAGTCAACTCTCCTGGGCGTCCTGGCCGGCCTGGTGACCCCTTGCGGGGGTACGGTCCTCCTCAACGGAGGGCGGCTTTCAACCTACCGGCGCCGGGAGTTGGCCCGGGTCATTGCCCTCGTTCCCCAGAATTCGGAGTGGGGTTTCAGCTTCACCGTCCGGCAGGTGGTGGGCATCGGCCGCTTCCCCCACCAGGGGATCTGGCGGGAACGGGATGAGGACCGGCAGGCGGTGGAGGCCGCTATGGCCGAGGTGTCTTGCCTGGACCTGGCCGACCGTCCGGTGGCCCAGCTCAGCGGGGGAGAGCGGCAGCGCGTCTCGCTGGCCAGGGCCCTGGCCCAGGAACCCCGGATCCTCCTCCTGGACGAGCCCACGTCCTCCCTCGACCTCAGGCACCAGCTGGAGTTCCTGGAGTCCGTCAAAGTTCTTGTCGCGCGGAAAGGGCTGGCCGTGGTCGCCGCCATGCACAGCCTGGATCTGCTGGCGGGATATTGCCGGCGGATGGTCGTCCTGCACCGCGGAACGATTCACGCCTCCGGCCCGCCCCTTGAGATCCTGACCCCGGAGGTCATGCAGACGGCTTTCGGAGTAGAGGCGACGGTCGGCACGCATCCGGATACCGGGAAACCGGCCATCGCCGTGACGGGTCTGTACGAGAACGGTCGGAGATAGGCCGGCTCCACCCGGGACATGCTTCCACCCAGGGTTTTCAGGAAATAACAACCCCCTTTCCCACCCGCTGCTACCCTTGCCCTGATTGATGACGAGGGACTTGATCCGCCGAGGTTAGGGCTCTAGCTCAGGGCCCTCGCTTTCTTTTCAGTGGAGATCCCCTACCGACCGGCGGACCGGTCCGGATTCCTGATCGCATTCCACTCTGAATGGGGTTTTCTAGAATATGCGTTGACTGGACACTTTCCGGAGGATACAATGACCATTGGGAGTACTACAAATAAAGTATATCGTAATATTATTATAGTAGTACATCTGGACTGTATTTGTATCTATACAGGGAAGTACATTCATACTTATATACGCAATAAACCCTCTCCATACGCGTTACAAACCCAACACCCACACCTGCCGATCCCGATCACCTTCTGTTACCAGTCGCCGAGTGTCGCATTCCCTTGTTGTTGTTCAACCCGTGGTTCTCTTCCCGGCGAAGCGGCATGCCGGGGCGGTCCAGGAAGAAGTCGGCCAGCCGAGGACAGGCATAGTTAGGGGGTAGGGCGGTTGCACGGCTTTCACGGCCGAGTGCTCGCTGTTGACCTTTCCTCCGAGAGCTATTCTTCACGGGAGATCCCGGCACCGGTATTCTCACGTTACCTGGGCGGCAGGGGGTTGGGATCTTTCCTATTAACATCTGAAATTTCCCCGCTGGTTGATCCCCTTTCCCCGGAGAACGTGGTCATCTTTGCCGCAGGTCCCTTGACCATGGTTCCCGGGGCCGCCAGCCCCCGCTTCGGTGTCTTCAGCAAATCTCCCCAGACCGGCCTGTACGCCGAGTCCTATGCCGCCGGGGGTGCCGGCGTCGCGCTCAAGGGAGCCGGGTACGACGCGGTGATCATCACCGGCCGGGCCCAGGCGCCCACTCTCCTGGTCGTCGAGGAGGATGGGGTGCGTTTCTGCGACGCCTCCCGGCTCTGGGGCCTGGGGTGCGGGGAGGCGGAACGCCGGGCGCTGGCGATGGCCGGCGGGCCGGGGGCCCAGGCCGTGGTGATCGGTCCCGCGGGGGAGAACATGGTCCGTTTCGCCTGCCTGCAGACCGACCAGGGCCGGGCGGCTGGGCGCACCGGCATCGGGGCCGTCTTCGGCTCCAAGAACCTGAAGGCGGTGGTCTTCGCGGGAACCGGAGGCCATCCCTGGCCGACCCGGGGAGGCTGGCGCGTTTGTTCGCGGGGATCATGGCCCGGGCGGCGGAAAACCCCGTGTTCAGGACCAGGCGTCTTTACGGCACGGCTTCCCTGGTCGCCCTGGCCAACGAGGCCAATCTCTTTCCCACCCGTTACTGGTCCGGGGGCCGGGTGGACTCCCCGGGGAGCATCGACGGGGATTACCTCCTGGCCAACCTCAAGGTGGAACCGCGGCCTTGTCTCCATTGTTCCTTGAACTGCGGCAAGCAGTCCACGGTTACCCGCGGACCGTACCGGGGCCTCAGCGCCCGCGGCCCGGAGTATGAGACCATCTACGCCTTCGGAGGCCTTTGCTCCGTGGGCTCCCTGGAAGAAGTAGTCCACCTGGCTCACCGCTGCGAGGACCTGGGCCTGGACACCATCACCGCCGGCAACGTAGCCGCGTTTGCCGTGGAGGCCTCCCGGAAGGGGGGCCTTTCCCTTTCCCTGGACTACGGGGATACCGGGGGGATCGCCGGCCTTCTGGACCGGATCGCCCGCCGGGAGGGCCCGGGGGAGATCCTGGCCGGGGGGGTGCGCGAGGCCGCGCGCCGGCTGAGCATGGACGACATAGCGGTTCATGTGAAGGGGCTGGAGCCGGCCGGCTACGATCCCCGGGTCCTGAAGGGGATGGCCCTTTCCTACGCCACCTCCCCTCGGGGCGCCTGTCACATGCGGGCCGGTTTCTACCAGCCCGAGCTGGACGGCCGGGTCGACCCCGAGGCTATCCGGGGCAAGGCGAAGCTCTTCGTGGACTACGAGGACCGGATGACCCTCTTCGACAGCCTGATCCTTTGCCGGTTCATGAAGGAACTGGTGGGTTGGGATGAACTGTCGGAGATCCTGGAAGCCGTCTGCGGCCGGCCGTTCCGACCCGAAGAGCTGAGGGAGACGGCCTCCCGGATCGTGGACTGCACCCGCTTGTTCAATCTCCGGGCGGGCCTGACCTGGAGGGACGATACCCTGCCGGACCGCTTTTTCCGGGAGCCCCTCTCCGAAAACGGAAAGGGCCATAGGGGGGGGCTTGTCGCTGGGATGAGGTCAAGCGGGGGAGACGGCGCCGGCGACCGGCCAGCCCGGACGGGGAACGGCGATGGGAAGCGATGGGGTGGGGGTACAGATGATCGTGCCGGGAAGAGGCTGACCAGGGAAGAGCTGCGGGTGATGGTGGAGGAGTACTACGCCTGCCGGGGCTGGGACGAGGAGGGCCGTCCCCGCTCCCATACCTTGAAGGCGGTAACGGGTGACGAGTCTTTCCGTTCCGGTTCTGCAGCCGGTGTAAGATCCTAACCGGCTGTTTTGATTCCATCCTTGCAGGGGAGGTGAACCGCGAACCCTTGTTCGGCAAAGTAGGTGCCTGGCAACTGGTGGTCATCCTGGTCGTCGCCCTGTTCATCTTCGGTCCCCGGAAGATCCCCGAGATCGCCAGGGCCATCGGGCGAAGCATCGTGGAGTTCCGCAACGCCGGCCGCCAGGCGGACGGGGAGACGAAG
>JACPQU010000090.1 GCA_016190305.1 Bacillota bacterium | reverse complement strand
TCGGATCGAGGTTGTGGGGGGAAGGCATCCCGTCCTGGGCAAAGCGATGGCGGGGCGGTTCGTTCCCAACGATGTCCTCCTGGATGATGATCAACACCGGATGCTGATCATCACCGGCCCCAACATGGCCGGAAAGTCCACCTATCTTCGCCAGGTGGCCCTGCTGGTCCTGATGGCCCAAGCCGGGAGCTTCATCCCCGCCGAGCGGGCGGTCATCGGGGCGGTTGACCGGATCTTCAGCCGGATCGGCGCCGGAGACGACCTGTTCTCCGGCCAGAGCACCTTCATGGTCGAGATGCAGGAGGTGGCCAACATCCTGCATCATGCCGGTCCCAGGAGCCTGGTCATCCTGGATGAGGTGGGGAGGGGAACGAGCACCTTTGACGGGATGTCCGTGGCCAGGTCGGTGATCAGATATCTGCATGATCCGGATCAATGCGGTGCCAGAACCCTTTTCGCCACCCACTACCACGAGCTGACGGACCTGGATCGGGAACTGGAAGGGGTGCGGAACTTTTCCTTCGCCGTCCGGGAGATGGGCGAAGAGATCGTTTTCCTGCACCGGCTCGTCACCGGGGCCGCCGACCACAGCCTGGGAGTCCAGGTGGCCCGCCTGGCCGGGCTCCCCCGGGCGGTGGTCGAGGAAGCGGCCCGTTACTTAGCGGAACTGGAGGCCGGGAAAGGAGCCGCCGCCGCTGTCGCCGGGGGTGAGGCAGCGGCGACGCTTGAACCGGGACCGGAGAGTGGAGGATCGCCGGCCTTGCGAACGGCCCAGGTGGATACGGTCATGGTCGAACTGGCCGCCCTCGACCCGGAGCGCCTGACCCCGTTGGAGGCGCTGGCGTTGTTGTTTCGCTGGAAGAAGCGGGCCGGGAGGTTCGGCGATCAGGGCGGTTCTTAACCGTCCCCCCGGCGGTGCCGTGGCCGCCGTGACCCCGGTTCCACTGAAGATCTGGTTGGACAAAGATCCGGCTAAACCGTGACTTTACCGGATGCACGGCCATGACGCGGCCGCAGTCGTGGACTGGTTGTGTGATCGGAACCGGACAAGGTCAGCCGCGGGAAGGGAGGGGGAACCAGTTCAGGAAGGGAGCAATTCGCCGGTTCAGATTGTGAGCAAGACTGTGGGGAAATCACCCGGCCGGGCCGGGGTCATGGTCCTGCCGGAGGCGGTCGCCGACCTCATCGCTGCGGGGGAAGTGGTGGAGCGTCCTGCGTCCGTCGTGAAAGAACTCGTGGAGAACGCCATTGATGCCGGGGCGGCCAGAATAGATATCCGGATCGAGGGTGCCGGCTTGAGGACCATCGAGGTTCAGGACGACGGGTGCGGCATGGACCCATCAGACGTGGTCATGGCCCTTCGCCGGCATGCGACCAGCAAGATCCACAGCGCCGGCGACCTGCTCACTCTCCGGACCCTGGGGTTCCGAGGGGAAGCCCTGCCCAGCATTGCCTCGGTATCGGTGCTGGAGCTTACAACCCGCCCCAGAGAGGCCCTGGCCGGGACCTTTCTGTCGGCCAGGGGAGGGGCAGTCGAGGAGGTCCGGGAGACCGGATGTCCTCCAGGAACCATGGTCACGGTAAAGGACCTGTTCTATAATACCCCGGCCCGCCTGGCTTTCTTGAAGTCGAAGGGCACCGAGCTGGCTCACCTGGCCGAAACAGCGGGGCAACTGGCACTCGCGCATCCAGGGATCGCCGTTTCCCTGAGTCACGAGGGGAGAACGTTATGGCGGACCCCCGGTAACGGCCGGCTGGAAACAGCGATTCCGGCCGTGTTTCACGGGGGGCGCCGGGAGGATCTGCGCCCGGCGCGCTGGTTTGAAGCTGGGATCCTCGTGTATGGATTGATCGGGTTGCCGCAGGCGGCTTCATCCCGGCGCAACAGGCAGATCTTCTTCGTGAACGGGCGGCCGGTTCGAAGCCCGGTCCTTTACCGGGCGGTTGACGACGGCTACAGGGCTCTCTCCGCCAGGGGGCTTCACCCGACGGCGATCCTGAACCTGGAACTGGATCCGTCCCTGGTGGACGTCAACGTGCACCCTTCAAAGCTGGAAGTCAAGTTCCGGGAAGGGGTGGATGTGTTCGGCGTGCTGCGTCGGGCTGTGGCCGCCGCCCTGCGGGGTGAAACGCGTCTTCAAGACGACTTGCCGGGTGTGTCTCCGCCGCCACCTCCAGACATTCCGCACCCTCTTCCCGGGAGCGCCGGCCTCCACTCCCGGGAAAACCGGCCCATCCTCTCCCCGACGGCTGTGACCGCCGGTGAAGGCCTTTTTTACCAATCGGGTCGACCCGCGCGAAGCGGCGGCAGTCGCGATGATGACCGGGTCAGGGAGACGGCCCCTGGGTTGGAGGGTGAGGGCGTACGTGAGATCGGGGAGCTGACCCTGCCGGGCCCCCAAGCGGTCTCCCCCCAAACGGGCCTCCCGGAACCGAGTCTCCCGGAACAAACGGGCCATCCCTGGAGGTCTGCGCCCTGCGATCCCGCTGCTTTGAAAGAAGCGGTGGTTCTGGGTCAGGCCGGCGATGATCATTACATCGTCGTCTTCACCGCTCAAGACCTGCTGCTGGTGGATCAGCACGTAGCCCACGAACGCATACTCTTCGACCAAATGATGGAAGACTATACAAGCCGTGGGAACTGCCCGGTGCAGGAACTTCTCGTTCCGCTCGCCCTAGAGGTAACCCCGGGGATCCTGGACTTCATCGAAGAATCGACTGTGGTGCTGGAAGCCGCCGGATTCAGGGTGGAGCCCTTCGGGTTCCGGTCGGTGCTTTTCAGATCGGTGCCCGTCTCCCTGGGTCCTTCGCCGGATGCCCGGACGGTCCTGGACATTTTTCTCGCCGCAAGCGAAGCGGGAGCCGGGGTGGAGAAGGGCGACCTCACCTGGGCCCTGTTTTCGGAACTGGCGTGCCGCGGGGCCGTCAAGGGAGGCGCCCGCCTGGCCTTTTCGGAGGCGGAGCAGCTTTTGCGGAAGTTGTCGTCGACGGCCGATCCGTTTTTCTGTCCCCACGGCAGGCCCATCGTGCTGGGTGTCTCCTGGCGCCGGATTAACCGTTCGTTCGGGCGTTCCTGAGGGCGATTGGCACCGGTTTAAGAACGTTCGAGCGTTCCTGCGAGCGCTCGGTATTAAGGACTCAGGGGTGAGAGCTTGATTGGTCTGCTCGTCATTGTCGGACCAACAGCGGTAGGCAAGAGCCGCGTAGCAGTGGAGATAGCCAGGCGGATGCGCGGGGAGATCATCTCCGCCGATTCCATGCAGGTTTACCGCGGGCTTGATATCGGAACGGCTAAGCCCACCCTGGCTGAGCGGCAGGGGATTCCACACCATCTGATCGACCTGGTTGAACCGGACGATGATTTCACGGTGGTCGATTTCCAGCGCTTGGCGGGGGAGGTCATCGAGAGGACTGCCTCCATAGGCCGCCTCCCGATCTTGGTTGGAGGCACCGGACTTTACGTCAAGGCCATCCTGGAAGGTTACTCCATCCCGGAGACCGCCGGCAATCAGGAACTGAGGCATGAACTGGCCGGCCTGGCGGAAGATATGGGGCCGGAGGCCCTTCACGCACTGTTGGCGCGAGTGGACGAATCCTCAGCGTCCCGGATCCACCCGCACGATCTCCGTCGGATCATCAGGGCCCTGGAAGTCTACAAGACCACCGGCACCCCCATCTCCCTGCTCCAGAACCGGGAGGAAGGAGCTCACCGGTACCGGCCTCTCATCGTCGGCCTGTCCATGGCCCGGGCCCGGCTTTATCGCCGGATCGAGGAAAGGGTGGATATCATGCTTTCTCGCGGGTGGGTGAACGAAGTGGAACAACTCCTGGCCGGGGGCTGCGGAGAGGATCTAAAGCCCTTGCAGGGGCTGGGTTACAAGCATCTCGTCGATTACCTCCGGGGCCGGGTGGGTTATCCGGCGGTCGTTTCCATGATCAAGCGTGACACCAGGAGGTACGCCAAGCGCCAGATGACCTGGTTCCGGCGGGATCCCCGGATTCACTGGATCAGCGTGGACAGCTATCCGGAGCCGGAGGTCCTCCTGGAAGAAATTGTACAACTTGTTGCATCCAGGATTAATGTGATATATAATACGGACAACTTGTAACCAAGAGGTGCAGGCTCGCCCATGCAAAAAATGGCAATCAACCTGCAGGACACCTTCTTGAACTTGGTCAGGAAGGAAAACGTACCACTCACGGTCTTTTTGGTAAACGGTTATCAGCTGAAGGGAATGGTCAAGGGTTTCGACAACTTCACCTTGGTGATGGAAGTCGAAGGAAGGCACCAACTGGTTTATAAGCACGCCGTTTCTACCATCTCCCCAGCTCGTCCAATCCAACTCGTCCTCACGCCTCCAAAGGAAGAAGACGCGGACGTTTTCGAACCGCGAGGCATCCTGCACGTCTGAGTTTCATTCCCGGGACCTTGCTGTGGAAGAGCATAATCGGAAATCATTTGGCTTTTGCGACTATGTAGTTTTAGGAAAGCATCCAATCACTGGTGTACGCGTCACTGGAGATCGCGGTAAATCCCGATCACCTTGCCGAGAATCCTGACTTCCCGGCTGTAAATGGGTTGCATCCGGGAATTTGCGGGTTGCAGCCTGATCCGATCTCTTTCCCGGTAGAAGCGCTTCACGGTAGCCTCGTCTCCCAGCAGGACCACTACGATTTCGCCGTTTTCAGCCGTTTCCTGGGGTCGGACGATGACCATGTCCCCGTCCAGGATCCCGGCTTCAACCATGCTCTCGCCCCTAACCGAGAGGATGTAAGCGCGTCCGTCTCGGGCCAGAGTACGAGGCAACGGAAGGTATTCCAGGATGTTTTCTTCAGCCAGCACCGGGCTTCCGGCGGTCACCTGGCCGATCACCGGTACGTTGACGATGTCTCCGGCGAAAGGTATGATCTCCTCATCCAGGATCTCAATGGTTCTTGGCTTGGTAGGGTCTCTCCTGATCAAACCTTTTTGTTCCAGTCGAGCCAGATGGCTGTGTACGGTCGAGCTTGAGGTGAGGCCGACCGCCGATCCTATTTCTCTGACCGATGGAGGGTAGCCGCGGCCTCTTACCTGGTCCTTGATGAACTTGAGGATCTGCTGCTGCCGCGGGGTGAGCTTCCCGGTTTCCATTCGTACCCTCCTTTATCAAAAATCTTACCACCCGCGAATGGTGAGTGTCAAACATATGTTCGAGGGGGCTGTTAAAACAAATGCTCAAGATCGCCGTGGAGGAGGCAGTCGGAAAGCACCTGGCCCATGACATCACCCGGATCGTTCCCGGGGAGTTCAAGGGGCCCGCTTTTAAAAAGGGTCACCGGATCGAGCCGGGTGATGTTGAGAAGCTCCTTGACCTTGGAAAAAGGCATATCTACATCCTGGAACTCCCACCGGGGTTCATCCATGAAGACGAAGCCGCGGAGAGGCTGGGCCGGTGCACGGCGGGTGAAGGAATCCGGATATCCGGTCCCCACGAGGGGAAGGTCACCCTCGAAGCGAAGGCCCCCGGCGGTTTGCTCAAGGTGGATGAATCCCTGCTCCTGAGCCTGAACAGCCTCCCTGAGGTGATCGTGGCCACCTTGAGGAACAACCAGGTGGTCGTCGAAGGGCAGGTTTTGGGAGGGGCCAGGGTGATCCCCCTCGTGGTACGCGAGAACACCGTCCAGGAAGCCGAAGCCCTGTGCGCCGGCCAGCCCCGCGTGATGAGGGTGCTGCCCATCCGTCCCCTCAGGGCCGGAGTCCTGGTTACGGGGAGCGAGGTGGCTTCCGGCCGGATCAAGGATGCCTTCGGCCCGGTCGTGGAACAGAAGCTGTCCGCCTTTGGTTGCCCGGTGCTGGAACGCCGTTTTGTCACCGACGACATCGAGGCGATCAGGGGTGAGCTTGCCCGATTTAAAGCAATGCAGGTAGAGATGATCCTGGTCTGCGGAGGCATGTCCGTGGATCCGGATGATCTTACACCCGCGGCAATCGCCGCCGTGGGCGCCCATGTGGTGTCCTACGGCGCTCCCGTTCTCCCCGGTTCGATGTTTCTCCTGGCTTACTGGGATGGGGTCCCGGTGATGGGGCTTCCCGGCAGTGTCATGATGGGCAAGGCCACCGCCTTTGATCTCGTACTGCCCAGGGTACTCGCCGGGGAAAAGCTCGTCAAGCAGGATTTCTGCGCCCTTGGATACGGGGGGTACCTTACGGTCAACAAGCCTTGAGCCCGCCAATTCCCGGATTTTGAGGCCGGCGCCTGGCCGGCACTGTTGACCGGAAGCGGGGCCTGGAGATAAGATTAGACATGTATTCCATACCCTGGCAGGGTATATCGGACGGTGATCCAGGATTCGCATGGCCGGGTTCGGATATCCAGGTCGGATGAGTAATCCGGAAATCGGATGATTAGTCCGGAAATAAGAAGGGGGTTTAAAAAGTGTCTCAGGAAACGGTCGTCATCGGGGTCAAGGGGATGAGCTGTGATCATTGCCGCCGGGCGGTGGAGAAGGCCGTTCAAGCGGTGTCAGGAGTG
>JACPQU010000091.1 GCA_016190305.1 Bacillota bacterium | reverse complement strand
GGCCCGGGTCGCCGCTTCAGCCCCGGGCCACATCCGCCGCCGCTGTTTTGACCGGGGGGATGTTTCGGTTGTCCAAATCAAGTGAAAAACAGCGAAATGGGTCGAGCGTCCCGTTCTGGCTGTTGTTCCTGGCCCTTTCGCTGGGTGCGCTTGTATCGGGATACTTTTTCAGCAAACTTCTGGTGGAGAAGGTGCTTCTAGGGCAGCCCGCCGGAAACACACGCCCGGTGGAGGTGCTTCCCATTCCCGGTGAGGGGGCCGGTACGGACAGGCCCCCGCAGGACGACGGGACCACCGGAGGGGGAACGCCCGCGCCCGGTTCTTCTTCCGGCGGCGGAAGATCCGCTCCGGGTACGGCTCCAAACGACAACAGTCCATCCGGAAGCGGGTCGGGAGGATCGGACGGGGGCTCATCCCCTTCATCAGGATCAACTCCAGGATCATCACCGTCTACCGGAGCCGGATCCGGTCAGGGAGCGGGTTCGAACTCCTCATCCGGCTCGGGTCCCAATCCATCCAATAACCCGGAATGGGTCGATTTTCCAGGGCCGGGGCTCTGGAAGCTACAGGTGGGGGCCCTGAAAGAAAGGGCCACCGCCGACGCCCTTGTTTCGCGCGTGAAGGGGCTGGGCTACCCGGCGCACATCTTCTTTCACTCCTCCCTCTACAAGGTGCAGGCCGGGGTTTATTCCACCAGGGAAGACGCCCGGAAAGGGGGTTCCGGGCTTTCGGTTGGAGGCCTGGAATGGTACGCCGGGGCCGTCGATAAACCCACCCGGATCCCCGTCTCCGATCCCCGGATCCGGGAAAGTCTCCAGGTCCTGGCCGCGGCTTCCGGGAAACTGGTAGGAAACGCGGGTTCCCTCGCAGGAATCTGGGACGCTTGGCGCTCCGGCGCCTCGGGAGGCAATTCCGCCCCGGGTGGGGAGACAGCCTCCCTGGAAGGCAGATGGGCTCCCCACTGCACGCAGATCGACGCCTTGGGCCTCCCTTCGGAGTTGGAACAGGGACGTCGAGCCTTGTCGGAATCCTGCCGGGCGGGAATGGAAGCCGCCAGGTTGACCTCGGTCTACGGTTCGACGGGAAAAGAGGCCGATCGACTGGCGGCCCAGGAAATGTTGATGGAAGCAATCTTCGGCTACTTAAACTCAACCAGCATTCTGGCAAAGGCATCCAACAATTGACACCGCTGGCATTGCTGACACCGCTGACATCGCGACAATTAACGCATCTAGAAAGATTCCGTTCCGCTCCGGCCTTGACGTTTCAGCAAGGCTTTTGTTAGATTGGTAACACAGCAAAAAGTTCAGCTCAACCCTCCGAGCCGTGCCGCCCTAACGAAGACCAATCTCTGAACCCTTAACGGAAGCAGGGGCTCTCAGAGGCCGGCTTCTACGGGGACCGGCCGATGCCGGGCCTTCACCGGTCCAGGCTAAGGGTATCCCTGGAAACGGGGGTGCCTCCCGTGTTCGGGAAGGAGAGTGGACCGATCCTTTCCCGTACGGGAAAGGTTTTATTTTCTTGAGGGTAAGCTTCTCCAGAGGGTGGTCTGATGGAGTTTTTCAAAGTTCTCTCCATCGAAGAGGCTCTCGCCTCGTTCTTCGCTCACTTTCAACCGGGGGCGCCCCGGATCGAGCGGGTTTCCCTTTTCGACGCCCCCGGGCGGATCCTGGCCGGCGAGATCCGGGCCGGAGGCCCGATACCCGGATTTGACCGCGCCAGCATGGACGGCTATGCGGTCCGGGCGGCGGATACTTACGGCGCATCCGAAGGTTTGCCGGCCCTCATGGAGCTGGCCCAGGAAATCCGGATGGGGGAAGCGGCGGTGGAGCCCTTGCTCCCGGGCCGTGCCGCACCCATCGCCACCGGCGGGATGCTCCCCCCCGGGGCCGACGCGGTGGTGATGATCGAGTATACCGAAGTGATGGACGGCAGTTCCATCGCCGTCTATTCCCCGGTAGCCCCGGGGGAGAATGTGGTCGAGGCCGGGGAGGACGTCAAGGAAAACGAGCTCCTGCTCCCGGCCGGGCACCGGCTCCGCCCTCAGGACGTGGGCGCCCTCGCGGGGCTTGGATACGGAGAGGTTCCGGTGGCCGTCCGGCCCCGGGTGGGCATCGTGGCCACCGGCAACGAGGTGGTTCCGCCCGCAGAAGACGTCCCTCCCGGGATGATCCGCGACATGAACACCTATAGCCTCTCCGCCATGGTCCGCGCCGACGGAGGCATCCCGGTTTCCTACGGGATCGTCAAGGATGAGCGGGGACCGCTCCAGGAGGCCATTGCCAGGGCATACGCAGAAAGCGACGTGCTGATCACCTCCGGCGGCACCTCGGTCGGCGCCCGCGACCTCTGTCAAGAGGTGCTCGACGGTCTCGGAAGGCCCGGCGTCCTGGTGCACGGGGTCTCGATCAAACCTGGAAAACCCACCATCATCGGGGTCGCCGGGGACAAGCCCGTTTTCGGTCTTTCGGGGAACCCGGTTTCGGCCATGATCGGCTACCAGCTTTTTGTCCATCCGGCCCTGAAGGCCATGCTGGGCGCTCTTCCGGTCCGGGTGCCCGCCGTCGTGCGGGCCCGCTTGAGCCGGAACCTGGCCTCTGCCTCCGGGAGGACCGATTTCATCCGGGTGACCCTTCGCCGGGAGGGGGGGGAATTGGTCTGTGAGCCCATCCTGGGGAAGGCCGCCCTGCTCTCCACCATGGTCAGGGCGGACGGCCTGTTGTGCGTTTCTCTTCAAAAGGAGGGGCTCCGCGAGGGAGAGATCGTGGAGGTCACCCTTTTCCAGTAAAGTGTCACGGGAGGATCCCTGATGATCACCGGCAGCTTTCAACGCAAGGTATACCTGGATGAAGTTCCCCTGACCGAAGCGATCCGGCGATGGTCCTTTTTTCTCACCGAAAAAGGAATGGGTCTCCCGGCGGGGTCCGAGCTGGTTCCGGTCCCCGGAGCGGCCCGCCGGGTGACCGCCGAGCCGGTCTTCGCCGCCATGTCGGTTCCCCACTACGCCGCGTCGGCCATGGACGGGATCGCCGTCCGCTCGGCTGACACCTACCGGGCCGGCGAGCGGAACCCCGTGCGACTGAAGACGGGAGAGCAGTTCATCCTGGTGGACACCGGCCAACCGGTGCCGGAGGGCTTCGACGCCGTGATCAAGATCGAAGATGTGCATCAGGTCGAACCGGGGGTGGTGGAGATCGTAGCCCCCGCAGCGCCATGGCAGCACGTCCGGCCGATCGGCGAGGACCTGGTGGCCACCGAACTCCTCCTGCCCGCGGGCCATGTCCTGCGCCCCCCGGACCTGGGGGTTCTCCTCGCCGCGGGGCTCACCGAGGTGGCCGTGGCTCCCCGTCCCCGCGTGGCCGTTCTCCCGACCGGATCCGAACTGGTCGCCCCCGGGCAGGTTCCACGTCCCGGCCAGATCGTGGAGTTCAACTCGGTGGTCCTCACCGCCCTGGTGGAGGAATGGGGCGGGATGGCCCTGCAGAAACCCGTGACTCCCGACGAGCCCGACCGGCTGCGGGAAAGTCTCCGCGCGGCCGCCGAAGAGGCGGATTTCGTGGTGATCAACGCCGGATCGTCGGCCGGCTCGCGGGATTACACGGCGCCCCTCCTAGCCGAACTGGGCGAGGTCCTGCTCCACGGGGTGGCCATCAAGCCCGGGAAACCGGTGATCCTGGGCGCTATCGGCAGCACCCCCGTCCTGGGCCTTCCCGGATACCCGGTTTCCACTGTCCTGACCGCTCACCTCTTCCTCCGGCCGGTTCTCGCCCGGTTCCTGGGGCTCTCCGACCCGGCGGGCGAGCGGATGGAGGCCGCCTTCACCCGGCGGGTGACATCGCCCATGGGACAGGACGAGTTTGTCCGGGTGAAGCTGGGGAAGGTAGGTGACCGCTTGGTGGCCACGCCCCTTTCCCGCGGCGCCGGGGTGCTCAGCTCCCTCGTACGGGCGGACGGATGGGTGCGGATCCCGGCGGGCAGCGAGGGCCTCGAGGCCGGGGAGGGCGTGACGGTCCAGCTCCAGCGCGGGCGCGAGGAGATTGAGGACACGGTGGTGGCCATCGGAAGCCATGATGTGGCCCTCGACCTCCTGGCGGCCCACCTTGCCCGGAGGTTCCCGGGCCGCTCGCTGGCGTCGGCCCACGTGGGCAGCCTCGGCGGCCTGCTGGCTCTCCGCCGCGGCGAGGCTCACCTGGCCGGAGTCCACCTCCTCGATGAGGACACAGGGGAGTACAACATCCCCTTCCTGGCCCGTTACCTGGGCGGCGAGGCGGTGGTCCTGATCAACCTGGCGCTCAGGAAGCAGGGACTCATGGTGCCTCCCGGAAACCCCCTCGGACTGCGCGGGTGGGAGGACCTGGCGCGGGAGGGTCTCCGGTTCGTCAACCGGCAGCGCGGCGCCGGCACGCGCCTGCTCCTGGATTTCCATCTCCGCCGCCTCGGGATCGCCCCGGAGGGGATCCGGGGATATAATCGGGAGGAGTTCACCCACCTGGGCACGGCCGCCGCGGTGGCTGCGGGCGCGGCCGATACCGGGATCGGGATCCTGGCGGCGGCCCGCGCTCTGGGCCTGGACTTCTTCCCCTTGGCCGACGAGCGGTATGACCTGGCCGTGCCGGCGCGCCAACTGGAGGATCCCAAGGTGAAACAGCTCCTGGTGTGCCTGCGGGATCCGGCCTTCCAGGAGGCGGTGAAAAAGCTGGGTGGTTACGACCTGTCGTTGTGCGGTGAAGAGGTGGGCCGGTCTGCCTGAAGGCCGGATTTTCCGAAAGCGGGGGCCGGCATTTCCTTAAGGGGCATGGCCGATGCTTCTTTGGCCGGCATCCCGTACCGGTATCCTATAGATTAAAGGCTGCAAAGGGGGGTGAACATCCTGGGCCATGAACTGACCGACCGTTTCCAGCGCCGGATCGAGTACCTGCGGATTTCGGTCACCGACCGTTGCAACCTTCGGTGCACCTATTGCATGCCGCCCCAGGGGGTTGAGGCCAAGCGCCACGACCAGATTCTCTCCCTCGAGGAGATGGCCCGCGTGGCGGGAGCCGCCGTGAAGCTGGGGGTTACCAAGGTGCGCCTGACCGGCGGAGAGCCCCTCGTGCGGAAGGGGATCCTGGATCTGGTCCGGAGCATTGGAGCAATGGAGGGCGTGCGCGACCTGGGGATCACGACCAACGGCGTGCTCCTGGGGACCATGGCCGGACCCCTGGCCGAGGCCGGCCTCAGGCGGGTCAACGTCAGCCTGGACACGCTCCGCGAGGACCGCTTTCACACCCTCACCCGGGGCGGGAAGCTCGCGACGGTCTGGGAAGGGATCG
>JACPQU010000088.1 GCA_016190305.1 Bacillota bacterium | reverse complement strand
TAAACCTTCGATCGGACAAGGCCCATCTGACATAAATGGATATGGTCCGGTGCGGTGGATTATACCCGGGAAGATGCAAATCATGGAAAATCTAGACGTGGCAATTACGCGGCTCTGAGAACCAAAGGGGAGCAGAACAAGACCGAACAGGAGGTGCTACCTATCCCCCGCGGTTCAAGGGCGGCAACACCCTCCGCGGGAGGAAGGCGGATTCAGGACCGGGTGATCTAAGCCCGCTCCAGGTAATGGCCGGTGCGGGTATCCACACGGACCACATCCCCCTCGTTGACGAACAGGGGAACCTGGATCACCAGGCCGGTCTCCAGGGTGGCGGGCTTGGAGCCGCCGGTGGCGGTATCCCCCCGGATGCCGGGATCCGTCTTGGTAATCTCCAGCTCTACCGTGAACGGCGGCTCAACCCCCACGATCTTGTCCTGGAAAAACACGAAGTGCAGGTTCATGTTTTCCTTGAGGTACTTGGTCGCATCCGCGAGTTGATCGGTGTGGAGAGGGATCTGCTCGTAAGTCTCCATGTCCATGAAGACGTTCTCGTCGCCGGAACGGTAGAGGAACTGGACCTCCCGGCGGTCGAGGTGGGCCTTGGGCACGTTTTCGCCCGCGTTCATCGTCCGCTCGTGGACCTGGCCGGTCTTGATGTTCTTCAGACGGGCCCGGACGAAGGCCCCTCCCCTGCCCCTTTTCACGTGCTGGAACTCCACCACTGAATAAAGCTCGCCTTCCAGGACAATGACCACCCCGGTCCGCAGATCATTGGTTGAGATCAACGGCTGCACCCCTTTCTGCCCGACTCAGGGCAGTCACGCGATGTGAAACATTGCTTAATAATCAAGCACCATCAGGTCTCGATCCAGGCTTCCCAAGATCCGGCAGCCCCCTTCCGTGAGCACCACCAGATCCTCGATCCTCACCCCTCCCCAGCCCCCGAGGTACACCCCGGGCTCCACCGAAACGACGCAACCCGCCGGCAAGGGCTCTTCCACGTCCTCCGCCAGCCTGGGTTCCTCGTGCACCTCCAGACCCACCCCGTGGCCCAGCCCGTGTCCGAAGGCCTCCGCCTTCCCCGCATCGGCGATCACCCTGCGGGCCAGGGCATCGGCCTGGCCGCCGGAGATTCCGGCGCGGAGACCTTTGAAGGCCTCGGCCTGGGCCCGAAGGACCAGGTCGTGGATCTCCTCCTGGCGGGGATCCGGCCGGCCCACAACCGCCGTCCGGGTGAGATCGGAGCAATATCCGTCCACCACCGCCCCGAGATCGAAGACCACCAGGTCTCCCGCCTGGAACCTTCGATCAGAGGGCCGGGCATGCGGTCGGGCGGAGTTCGGCCCCGAGGCCGCGATGAGGTCGAAAGAGGGCCGCGTCGCGCCCCGGCGGCGCATCTCCTGCTCGATCTTCCAGGCCGCCTCCCGCTCGGTCACACCCTTGCGGAGCCCCGGCCGGATCTCCTCGAGCGCCGCCAGGAAGGCCTGCTCGGCCACCCGCACGGCATGCTCGATCTTCTCGATCTCGGCCGGTTCTTTGGCGGCCCGGAGGCTCTCGACGATTCCCCTGGTCGGGACCAGCTCCACTTCGGGAAGGGCCTCCTTCAACCGCTCCCAGCCCCCGAAGGTGAGGCTGTCCTTCTCGAAAGCGATCCTCTCCAGCCCGTTTTCGCGGGCCATCCGGCCCAGCGTCTCCCCCTGCCGTTTCCCGACACGCTCGATCCTGCAAACCGGCGCCTCTATAGCCGCCTGCTCGAGGTAGCGGAAATCGGTCAGCAGGTACGCGTCCCCCTCGGTGACCAAAAGCGTTCCGGGCGAGCCGGTGAAGCCGCTCAGGTATCTGCAGTTGGCGGGATGGCTCACCAGGAGAGCCTCCAAGCTGCGCTCCCCCATCGCCGAGCGCAGCTTGTCCAACCGGAGATCCTGGGGGCAGACCTCCAATCCGGAGGCACCCGGCGTCCGGCGCGTTTCCCCGGTCACCTGCCGGCCTCCGTTTCCCCGGCGGGATTGCGAACATCCCCCTGGCTCCGACCCAGCCCGAGGATTTCCGCGGCGGCCCGGACCCCCAGCAGGTAGCTCATCGCTCCGAAACCGGAGATCTGCCCGGCGGCTACCGGGGCGATCACCGAACGGTGCCTGAACTCCTCCCTGGCGGCGATGTTGCTAAGGTGGACCTCGATGGTGGGAAGCCCGCGGGCGGCCACCGCGTCACGGATGGCGATGCTGTAATGGGTGAAGGCGCCAGGATTGATGATCAACGCGCCGACACCCGGATCGGCATTCTGAATCGCCTCCACCAGGATCCCCTCGTGATTCGACTGGAGGATCTCCGCATCCATGCCGAGACGGTGGGATTCCTCCCGGATCAGGGCGTCGATCTCCGGCAGGGTGAGCGTCCCGTAGACGCCGGGTTCCCGCCGGCCCAGAAGGTTCAGGTTAGGGCCGTGGAGGACCAGGAGCCGCCTGGGCGCAGGCGTTGAGGTGGTCGTGGCGATCATCTCCATTCCGGCTGCGGTTGAGATCCCGTATCTCTCCCAGCGCTGGGCCGGTTTTCGGTAAGGCAGAGCCGTTCTCCTTCGCTGGATCGGGAGTTTGTCCGACCCAGGGCCGTCCCTCCGGGTCGTCGATCCGTCCCTTCAATCCAGCGTTTCAATCCCGGGCCCTCTCCTTGAGCATTATACTATTTACTGACCCGAGACGCAGGCCGGGAGGCAACCTGACACGCAGACCCGGAGCGACCCGGGTCCCCCGGCGAGTACCAGGGCAAGCGCCAGGGCGAGTACCAGGGCAAGCGCCAGGCAAGCCCCAGGACTAGTGCCAGGCTGAGTACCGGGCGGGTAGAGGATCCGGAGTCGATTCGCTAGAAGAAGGGGCCCCGATCTGTGCTTCCTCCCGCGTCTTCCCCGGGGATGGCGGGGGCGGGGTGGGAGGGCGG
>JACPQU010000102.1 GCA_016190305.1 Bacillota bacterium | reverse complement strand
GGCATGCGTCTGCGGAAGGCCAGGTACCGGACCCCCGGCCCCCCGGGGAGGCAGATGGTGAAACCCCCGACTGCGGCCGGGACGACGTTGTCGGGATGTCCCTCCAGCTCCACCGCCAGCTCCAGGAGCCGGCGGTGCGCCAGGCCCCGGATTTCGCGGATCTTGGCCCGCCGGGCCAACTCGGAGGCGGCCAGGAGGCTGCCGACGATGGTGGCCGAGCTGCTCCCCATTCCCCTGGCCAGGGGGATCCTGTTTACCACGCGGATCCCCAGACCCGGAGGCGCCCAGCCCATGGACGTGAACCCTGCGACGGCGGCGCGGTAGGCCAGGTTGCCTTCATCAAAGGGGAGTTCGGATGCTCCCTCCCCCTCCACTTCCACCTGCAATCCCTCGGGCAGAAGCCGCATTTCAACCTCGTTATGGACGGCGAGGGCCAACCCGAGAACATCGAACCCGGGGCCCAGGTTGGCGCTGGTCGCCGGAACCCTGACCCGGACGGCGGAAGTGCCGAGTTCTCCCATAGGTGCGGGCACGACCGGACCACCCTTCTAAAAAATCAGCCCGGTCGGCTGGGGCCGGGCGTCTTCGATCCGGTTTCGCTTCCAGGGCCGGAAGCGCCGGATCAGGTCTTGGTAGCGGTCGTGGCGGTCGCTGAAGCCGTCACGGCCCCCGCTCCGGTCCCGGATCCGGCTTCCCGCCTTGCGGTCAGGAAGGCCTCCACCGCCTCGTATTCGGCCGCAACAGGATCTCCAAGGGTGCTCTGCCGGAAAGCCTGGTCCGGATCCTTGAGTCCATGGCCGGTCAGGACACAAACCACCGTCTCTCCGACGCGGAAATATCCATCCTGGGCCAGCTTGAACACACCCGCGATCGAAGCGGCCGAGGCGGGTTCAGCGAAGATCCCTTCTTCGGCGGCCAGAAAACGGTAGGCCGACAGGATCTCCTCGTCGCTGACCACGTCGATGAGACCGCCGGAGTCCGCCGCAGCGTCGAGGGCGCCCAGGCGGTAGGCCGGGTCCCCGATCTTGATGGCCGTGGCCACCGTCTGGGGATGGGCAATCACCCCGCCGTGAACCAGGGGAGCGGAGCCCGCAGCTTGAAAACCCAGCATCGCGGGCAGGCTGGAAACGAAGCCCGAGTCCCGGTACTCCCGGAATCCCTTCCAGTAGGCGGTGATGTTTCCCCCGTTGCCCACCGGGATGGCCAGGTAATCCGGGACGGCGGGGACGACGGGGGCTTCGTCCCTCCCGGCTGCGAAGGTTCCGAGTTGCTCGCAGACCTCGAAAGCTGCGGTCTTCTGACCTTCGATGCGATACGGATTGATGGAGTTGACGCTGATGTAGCGGCCCCCCTCCACCAGGCGTCGCATGATCCGGAAGGCATCGTCGAAGCTTCCCTCCAGGGCAACCACGTCGGCCCCGTACAACAAGGCCTGCACCAGCTTGCCCAGGGCGATGGAGTCCTTCGGAAGGATTACCGCGCACCCGATCCCGCTGCGCGCCCCGAAAGCGGCCGCGGAAGCGGCGGTGTTCCCGGTGGAAGCGCAGACGATGGCCTGGGCCCCCGCCTCCAGGGCCTTGGTCACCGCCAAGGTCATCCCGCGATCCTTGAACGAACCGGTCGGGTTCATCCCCTCGTACTTGAAGAAAATGCGGATCCCCCCGGCGCGTTCCCCGGCCCTGCGGGCAGGGATCAAGGGGGTGTTTCCCTCGCCCAGGGAGATCACCGGAGTCCCGGGCGTTACAGGAAGGAAGGATCGATACCGCTCAATTACCCCCGGCCAGCTCATTTTCCTCGGCCCTCTCCTCGATCCTGATCACGTTGGCCACCTCCGCCCCCCGGACACCGATCTCGATCCGGCGGACCGCGCGGTACAAGTTCTTCTGCGGAACCTGGTCGGTGACGATGACCAGATCCAGGGAAGAAGCGCCGGCCGGGATCTGCTTCAGGGATGCCAGCCCGATCCCGAGCCGGGTGAGGATGTCCACGATCTTGCTCACCACGTTCAGCCGCCCCCCGATCGTGAAGCGGACGTAAAAACGCGATTCGGCCTCCAGGGGGCTGCCGATCTTCCGGTCCTGGACCACGAAATGGGGATAGCGGTGGCGGGCGTGGTAGTCCATGTTGCGGGCCACGTTGATGATGTCCGCCACCACGGCGCTCCCTGTGGCCCCTCCTCCTGCTCCCTGCCCCAGGAAAAGCAGTTCGCCCACCGGGTCCGCGTTGAGGAGCACCGCGTTGAACACCCCGTTGACGTTGGCGAGGGGATGCCGTTCGGACACCAGGGCGGGGTACACGCCGAATTCCAGGCCCGCCGGGTTGTCCCGGCCGGAAGCCAGAAGCTTGATCCGGTACCCCATCTCCCTGGCGTGGCGGATATCATCCGCCTTCACCGAGGAGATCCCCTGCCGGTGGATCATGGCCTCGGGCACCTCGGTGCCAAAGGCCATCAAGCCCAGAATGGCCAGCTTGCGGGCGGCGTCAAAACCCTCGATGTCAGCGGTGGGATCCGCCTCGGCGTAACCGAGAGCCTGGGCCCCTGCCAGGGCCTCCTCGAAGGAGATTTCCTCGTAGGTCATCCTGGTCAGGATGTAGTTGGTGGTTCCGTTCAAGATCCCGAGGACCGAACGGACCCGGTTGGCCACCAGGGACTGGCTCATGGCGTGGATCACGGGGATCCCGCCGGCCACGGCGCCCTCGAAGTGGACGTGCACCCCGTGGTGCTCGGCCAACTGGAGCAGACGCGCTCCGTGCCGGGAAAGGATCTCCTTGTTGGCCGTCACCAGGTGCTTCCCCTTGGCGATGCTCGCTTCCACGTAGGTGAGGGTGGGTTCCATCCCACCCATGACCTCTACGACCACATCGATCCGGGGGTCGGCATAGACCTCGGCCGGATCGGTGGTTAATTG
>JACPQU010000087.1 GCA_016190305.1 Bacillota bacterium | reverse complement strand
CGGTGGCCCGAGAGGTGGCCGAGCGGGGCGTGACGGTCAACGCCGTGGCTCCCGGGATGATCGATACCGGGATGACGAGAGCTCTCCCGGAGGATGTGCAGCTTCGTCTGGTCGCCTCCATCCCGCTCGGGAGGGCGGGAAGACCGGAAGAGGTGGCGGAGGTGATCGCCTTCCTGGCCTCTCCGGGGGCCTCTTACATCACCGGCCAGGTGCTGGTGGTGGACGGAGGACTGGCGATGTAACCGGTCGGCGTAGCACCGATCCTGAATGTGAGAGATGTAACAAGCCGGCGATGTAAAAAAAATCTAAAATGGATGTGGATTTGAATTAAGGTCGAACTTGTAGTATAGAAATCCTAGTGTTTTCGCGCGGGCGGCCTCGCGGGGCCCGGCCGGGTAAACTGATGGAGGTGGAAGGATCCCATGTCAAATCCCATCGAGGATAAGGTACGCAGCATCATCGTCGAGCAGCTTGGGGTCGATGAGGCGGAGGTCACCGCCCAGGCCAGCTTCAAGGATGACCTGGGGGCGGACTCGCTGGATCTCGTGGAACTGGTGATGGCTTTTGAGGAAGAGTTCGGACTGGAGATCCCGGACGAGGATGCCGAGAAGATTCAAACGGTGGCAGATGCGGTAGGATTCATCAAGGCCCGTGGCGCCTGACCATTTCCACGCCCTCATTCGAGCTTACTGGTACTCAGCCGAGGTGAAGTAAGTGTCAAGACGCGTTGTCGTGACGGGGATGGGGATCCTCACCCCCGTTGGAATCGGACGTGAAAGTTTCTGGCGATCGGTTTGCGAGGGGCGCTCGGGGATTGCTCCGATCACCCGCTTTGACTGCTCGGCCTATCCCACCCGGATCGCGGGGGAGGTTCAGGGTTTCGAACCTCTGGACTATATGGATCGGAAAGAGGCCCGCAGGTTGGATCGCTTTACCCAGTTCGCCATCGCCGCCACCCGGATGGCCATCCGGGACGCGGCGCTGAACCTGGATGCGGAGGACAAGGATCGGGTCGGGGTGCTCATCGGGTCAGGGATCGGCGGTATGGAGACCTTTGAAACCCAATACCGTCTCCTGGTGGAACGAGGCCCGGAACGGGTCAGCCCTTTCTTCGTTCCGATGATGATCGCCAACATGGCTGCCGGTCACGTAGCTATCGACCTTGGAGTGAGCGGCCCGAACACCTGCGTGGTAACCGCCTGCGCCAGTGCCTCCCACGCGCTGGGAGACGCTTACAAGCTCATCCAGAGGGGGGCCGCCGAGGTGATGCTGGCCGGGGGAACCGAAGCCTCCATCACGCCCCTTTCGCTGGCCGGATTCTGCGCGGCGCGGGCCCTCTCCACCCGTAACGACGATCCCCAGGCGGCCTCACGCCCCTTCGATCAGGATCGGGACGGCTTCGTGATGGGTGAGGGAGCGGGAGTTCTCGTCCTGGAGGACCTTGAGCACGCCCGGGCCCGGAATGCCGACATCCTCGCAGAGATCACCGGCTACGGGATGAATGCCGATGCTTACCACATCACCCAGCCCGCCCCCGACGGCAAGGGGTCGGCCCGGTGCATGCAACTGGCCCTCGAGGATGCGGGGCTAAAGCCTGAGGAGATCGACTACATCAACGCCCATGGCACCTCGACCGATCTCAATGATCGGATCGAGACCAAGGCCATCAAGGACATTTTCAGGGATCACGCCCATAAGGTGCCCATCAGTTCCACGAAGTCGATGACCGGTCATCTCCTGGGTGCTGGAGGCGCCGTCGAACTGGCCGTTTGCATCCTGGCGATGAACCACCAGCTCATCCCTCCGACCATCAATTACGAGCACCCGGATCCCGAATGTGACCTGGATTACGTGCCGAACACCGCCAGGCCCGCGAAGGTGCAGACCTGTCTTTCCAACTCTTTCGGTTTCGGCGGTCATAACGCTTGCCTGGTGGTCAGATCCTTCAATGACCCTTTGGGGGGATGACAAGGGATGACAGGTGAAGCCCCTGTCGCCGAACCGTTGCCGGGTCCGAGCGATAAGCAGGGCCGACCCCACAAAAAAGGCTCGGGGAGTAATCACCGGAACCGGAAAGGGATCAAGGCCGCTCATGCCTCCCCGGCCGAAAAGGTGTCCAAGAAAGAACGAGGTCCCAAGAAAGAGAAAGCTCTGAAAAAAAGCGTAAAGACGGCTGCGGCCAAGGCGAGGAAAACTGTGACCGCGCCTGCAACGGAGAGCAATGACCGGCAAACGAAGCGGGCCAAGAAAGCAAAGGACCACGTCAGCCGGCTGACTGCGCTCCTGGGCGAGGCCCGCCCCGAGCAGGCCTTGCTGGAGCAGGCCCTGACCCACTCATCCTTCGCCAACGAGCACCCGGGGGCCGGCCTCAAATCCAATGAACGCCTGGAGTTCCTGGGGGATGCGGTTCTCGGCCTGGCGGTGGCCGACTACCTGGTGCGCAATTACCACGAGTCCCCCGAGGGTGAGATGACCAAGGCCCGTGCCGCGGTGGTCTGCGAGGCTACGCTCGCGCAGGTCGCCGCGAAGCTGAATCTCGGCGCTTGCTTGACGCTGGGGCGCGGTGAGGAGCTCACCGGGGGCGGTAAAAGACCGTCGATTCTGGCCGATGCCCTGGAGGCCCTGGTCGGGGCTATCTACCTGTCTCACGGTTACGAGATCACCTCCCGCTTCGTGATCAAGGCCCTCAGCGCGGGCCTCCGAAGGGTTCTGGGCAAGGCGGCGAACGACTTCAAGTCAAGGCTTCAGGAGATCGCCCAGCGGGAGCAGGTGGGTGAAATCACTTACCGCGTGGTATCGGAGCAAGGCCCCGATCATTCCAAGACCTTCACGGTCGAAGTCCGGGTCGGCGGCGCGGTTTCCGGGGCCGGGCGGGGGAGAAGCAAAAAGGAAGCCGAGCAATCGGCGGCCAGGGCTGCTCTGAACCGCAGGGGTTTTCTGGAAGGGGTGCGCGACGCAGCATCCCCATCCGATTGATGCAGGAGATTTAAAAAACCCGAGAGAATATCTCCCTCCACCTGTGTTTAGCTCATTTGCCGTAGAGAGAACACTGTAGCGGCAAAATCGGACCGGCCGAATCTGGAAGCCAGCCCAAGGAGGTCTATTGGTGGAGGTTCTAAAGGTTTCAGCCCAGTCGAAGCCGAAGTCCGTTGCTGGCGCGCTCGCTGCCGTCCTGCGCGAGAAAGGGGTAGCGGAGCTACAGGCCGTCGGAGCCGGGGCGGTCAATCAAGCGGTTAAGGCGATTGCCATCACGAGGGGGTTCGTGGCGCCTAACGGGATTGATCTGGTGGCCATCCCGGCATTTGCGGAAATTATGATCGACGGGGAGGAGAGAACGGCGATCAAGTTCATCGTCGAACCCCGGTAGACGATCTTTTTTCGTTGTCCCATCCTGCCTGTTTGGTCTCCAAACAGGCTTTTTATTGCCGGCAGGTGAATGCCGGCGGCATTGCCGGCAGGAATGCGGTTGACAGTGGTTTGATCGCCGACGAAGAACCTTCGACGATCTGAGGGGAACCTTCCGTGATCCTGAAGAACCTGGAGATCCTTGGTTACAAGTCTTTCGCCGACAGGGTCAGAATCGAGTTCGGCTGCGGCATCACCGGGATCGTGGGACCCAACGGCTGCGGTAAGACCAACCTTGGCGACGCCCTGCGCTGGGTGCTGGGTGAACAGAATCCCCGCCTCCTTCGGGGTCAACGTATGGAGGACATGCTCTTCGGCGGCAGCCAGGGCCGACGGTCCACCGGTCTCGCCGAGGTGTCCCTTACCTTCGACAACAGCGGAGGCCTCTTTCCGCTCGATCTCACCGAACTTTCCGTCTGCAGGCGGCTATACGGCTCGGGGGAAAGCGAGTACCTGGTCAACGGCGCCGCATGTCGCCTCAAGGACGTCCTGGCCCTCTTTTACGACACCGGGATCGGCCGGGACGCTTACTCGGTCTTCGACCGCCCGCGACTGGAAGGGCTGATTGCCGCCCGTCCCGAGGATCGGCGCCTGTTCCTCGAGGAAGTCGCCGGGATTGTCAAGCACAAGAACCGAAAGCGGGAAGCCATCCGAAAGCTCGAGGAGACGCGGCAGGCTCTGGTCAGGCTGGGGGATATCCTGAAGGAGCTGGAGCTTCAGCTCGAACCCCTTCGCCGGCAGGCTGAAGCGGCCCGAGATTTTCGGACTCTTCGTGACGAAATGCAATCCCTGGAGCGCTCGACGGTCTTGAGCGATCTGACCGGATTGCGCCGGCAAGTCAACCTCTTTCAGGAAAAAGAGGCGGACATCGGCGCCCGCCGGGAGGTTCTGAAAGCATCCCTGGGGGCGCTCACCGAGACCCTGACGCATACCAGGTCGCAGGAAGGAAAAGTCTCCACGGAACTGGAGACCCGGGGCGAGGCAATTTCCAGGCTCGGGGCCCTGCTTCAGAAAGCGGGCGCCCGGCTGGAACTGGCGAAGCAGAGCGAAGCCCGTCTCCACGGTGAGCAGGAGCGCCGGCAAGCGGAAGAGGAGACCTTCAGCCGGCGGCTTGAGGGAATCCGTGAGGCGGCCGCGGAGGCCGAAAGCGCCCTGGCGGCGACCGGGACGGAACTCGAGGCTCTGCAGGCCGAGATTCCCGGTATGAGCCGGGAGATCGAGGCTTTTCACCGGAATCTGGCGGAGAGCAGCCGGGAGATTGAAGGCCTCAAGGTGGACCTCTTCGATCTGCTCAGGACTGAATCATCCTTACGGAACCAGGCTTCCCAGGCCAAGGGACAACTGGAAGCCATGGAGCGCCGGACCTCGGCTTTGGCCCGCTCGGAATCCGAAGCCGCACAAAGGCTCGCCGCCGCCCGAAAAAAGCGGGAGGAGCTGGACGGCCGCGTGAAGGATGCGGTCGCAAAGGCTCAGTCCTTGAGGACGCTCCTGGCCGAAGGATCCGCCGCCGCTGCCGGGAAAGAACAGCGGCTTGGCGAAATTACCGCAGAAATCCAGGATTTACGTTCCAAGTTGGCCCATGCCGAGTCCAAGCTGGCGGCTCTCGATGAGCTTGCCAGGGACCAGGAGGGCTACCCCGAGGGCGCCCGAGCCCTCCTGGCATCGGGTAAGGCTTCCATCCAGGGAACCCTCGCCGACCTGCTCAAGGTCCCCGCCGACCTGGAGGAAGCCGTGGCCGCCGCTCTCGGAGACGCCGTGAAGTATATCCTGGTGAACGACGCGGAGGAGGCTCTACCTCTGCTGGCCTGGCTCCGGGACGAGGACCGCGGGCGGGCCACCGTTTTTCCGCTCTCGTGCCTCCAGGAGGGCCGACGGCCGGTATCTTCCGAAGCGGAGCCGCGCCTGTTTCCAGGTTTGGTCGGAAGGGCCGCCGAGCTGGCGGGCCGGGACACGTCCCCTGCGCTGCGG
>JACPQU010000085.1 GCA_016190305.1 Bacillota bacterium | reverse complement strand
GTGCCGGCTTGGAGCCGATCCTGACGGGCTCCCCGATGCTGGCCGGGAACCGGCCGACCTTGTGCACCGGCAATGATTACCTCTCCCTGCCGGATATTGATCCTCACGACGGATCCCTCCACGGGATCTGTTTTCTTCACGAGGGCCTGCGCGGTACAGTGGAGTTCATTGGGAATGGGGCGCTCGCCTGCCCGCGGGTGGAAGCGGACGGACGGGAACTGCCCCTCAGCGGGAACCTGCGCTGGGAGCGCCTCGAGCACTGGATCCCCTCCTTCTCCTGGCGCGGCGATGACCTGGCGGTCAGGGGGGTGATCTGCTGTCCTCCTGCCGAGAAGGGCTTTCTCTACCTGCTGGAGATCCGCAACGAAGGTTCTGCTTCCAGGCGCATCCGGGCCGGTCTTCGGGGCGCTTGGCAGGCTTGCCGCTATGCAGTCTTCCGCCCACGCCCGCTGGCAGTCAACAAGACGGCTTACCAGGATCCCTGGACCGGTGCCCTGGTCTGGGAAGCGTTCGCCGGTGTCCCCTTGGCCGCCCTGGCCTGGGGGATCGTCTCCAGGCCAGGTTCCAGTACCGCAGGGGGTGGGGTTCGTCCTTTACCGGCGGGTGTGATCGGGGACGCGTCCCTTCAGAACCGCAACCGTGATGCCATCGGAAATGGCGATCCCGATGGAGCGCGGATCCCGCTCGAACTGGAAGCCGGCCTGGTGCTGGGGCCCGGGGAGTCCGGGTTTTCGGGTTGCCTGGCGGCCCTGAACGCGGAGGCGGACGGAGCCGCCACGACCCTGGTGCATCTCCGCCGTCTCGGTCATGAGAACTTGCTTCGCTCGACCCTTGAATGGTTATCCGAAAGGCGCCGCCCCCTCGACGATCCGACCCTCGACCGGGTGTTGAACTCCAATCTGTTCTTCAACCGATTCTTCGCGTGCGGGCGGGCCCTCGACACCGGGAAGGGTTTTATGGTCACTTCCCGCAGCCCGCGATACTACGTGAGCGGGGCCTTCTGGGCCCGGGACGCCTTTCTCTGGAGTCTTCCCGGTCTTCGGCTCACCGATCCTGAGACGGCGGCGGTCATGGTGCGGGGGGCGGCGGCGAGGCACCTTGAGGGTGCGGGAGAGCACGCCCATTACCTTAACGGAGTGATCCTCTACCCGGGATTCGAACTCGACCAGCTTTGCGCTCATGTCTTCGCCTTGGCGGAAGCGGCCGGGTTGAGGCTCCCGGGAGCTCCGGTCGTCCCGACAGCTCCAGCAGCCCCGGTCGTCCTTTTCCCGGGTTTCCTCCTGGAGGCTGCCCGTGAGCTGCGAGCCAAGCTGGTCCGGCACCGCCACCGCTCCATCGCCCTCTACCGCACCTTTCTGGATCCCACCGACGATCCCGTCGATCTCCCGTACCTGACCTATGACAACGCGTTGGCCTGGCGGGCCCTTCGGCTGCTGGCCGTCCTCCAGCGCCGGGAGGGGGATGAAGAGGGGGCGAGGGAATGCCTCATCGAGGCAGCCCGGGTGCGCGAGGCCGTTGACACCTTTTGCCGCGTGACCGGGCCCTATGGTCTCCAATATGCTTGGGCCGTCGAACCCGGAGAAGCCGCGGTTCCGGGGGATAATCCCGCCGGAAGCCTCCTGCTGCTCCCTCACTACGATTTTTGCGACGCGGGGGATTTGGTGTTCCGGAACACCGTCCGGTGGATCTACTCCTCTCACAATCCCCACCGTTTCGATGATGGCTGCCCCTATCCGGGCCTGGGCGGGAGGCATGCCCCCGGGCCCTGGGTGCTGGGCCTGGCCGGTGCCCTCCTCTCCGGATGCCGTGACCAGGTTGCCGAAGCCCTAGAGGTGATCAGGAGAGCCCCCTTTGACGGCGGGCTGGCCTGTGAAACCTACGATCCTCTGACGGGAGAAGCCCGGAGTGGGGCGGCCTTCGCCTCTCTGGCGGGCTTCCTGGGCTACGCGCTGTGGGAGGCCGGGGGCCGGCCTCCTTCCCCTAACGATATCGCTCTCCCGTGAGTGCTGCGCGACCGGCCTGCATATGCATTAGTAGCCGAGCCTCAGCCGGGCCGGCGATGGAGGGCGGGAGGTTGCGGGGGAGATCCCGTGGGGGACGTGGGGGACGGGCCTTGCTTTTTATGCTGCCGTATCCATGGCGCACCGCGGTGACTTTCCTGGTGGCCGTGCTGGCGGTTACGGCAAGCGTCTGGACGGTGCGTGGATCCGAGTCCGTACGCACATGGGCCCTGGATCAGATCGAGACCGCGCAACTCGAGGGTCAGACTGCCGCCGGCCCGGTTTTCAGCGGTTTGGCCAAAGACAACCGGGTGGCGCTGACCTTCGACTTGATGTGGGGGAGGGACTATATTCCGGAGATCCTCAGGCTCCTCCAGCAGGCCGGTGTACGGGCCACTTTCTTCATCACCGGCTCCTGGTATGCCCAGTACCCCGAGACGACAGCGGAGATCATCGCCCAGGGGCATGAGATCGGATATCTAGGACAGACATACCATCACCTGACACCGTTGGACGAAGAGACTGTGCGCAAGGAGCTATCCCCGTTCCTGGAAGCAGGCGAGTCCATCCCCCTGACGCTTTTCAGGCCTCCTTTCGGGGAGTACAACGACCTTGTGCTCCGGATCGCCAAGAACTACGGTTACCGGACGATCATGTGGTCCGTCGACTCCCGCGACTGGACCAACCCCGGGCCGGATGTGATCGCCCGCCTGGTCCTGCGGGGGGTTCAGCCCGGTTCCATCGTGATCTTCCACGGCTTCAGCCCCCAGACTCCCCAGGCGCTGCCCGCCATCCTGGACGGTCTCCGGGTGCGCGGGATCAGCGCCGTACCGGTAGGGCAGCTTCTCGGTCCTTATGAATAGCCCCATCGTTTCGGTGGGCCGGCTTCGGCTAGAAACTTAGTTGAACTCTTGAACAGCTCGCTCTAATAGCCTGATCCCCGTCGGGAAATCCTAACCAGGATTCAGTATCGGAAGCAACGAACTCCATGTTTGGGTGGTGGACAGGGTGATTCATAAGGAAACGCTTCCCAGCGGATTACGGGTCGTAGTGGAAGAAGTGCCGCAGGTCCATTCGGTGGCCGTCGCGGTGTGGATAGGCTCCGGTTCCCGGTTCGAAACCGAGGAGATCCACGGGGTTTCGCACTTTATCGAACACCTTCTCTTCAAGGGGACCGAGAAGCGAAGCGCGCGGGAGATCGCGGAGTCCATCGATGGGGTGGGGGGACAGTTGAACGCCTTCACCTCCAGGGAGCAGACTTGCGTTTACGCCAAGGCCCTGAGTGATCACCTCCCCCTCCTCGTCGATGTGATCGCCGACATGCTCCTGCGTTCCCGTTTCGAGACTGCTGACATCGACAAGGAACGCCAGGTGGTCATCGAGGAGATTAACTCTTACCAGGATTCCCCGGAAGAGCTGGTGCACGATCTGCTCGCGCAGGCCTTCTGGGCCGGACATGCCCTGGGGTTCAACATCCTCGGCACCGCCCAGAGCATTCGGAGCATGACCAGGGAACAGATCCTGAACTACTACCACCAGCGCTACATCCCAGCCAACACCGTGGTGGGGATCGCCGGGCGGATCAAAGTGCCCGAGGCGATCGACCTGGTGGCCCGGCATTTCGAGGCTGCCGGCGGAGAAAGCCAGGCGCCCGATTCCACATCTCCGGATTACCTTCATGAGATCAAGGTGACCAAGCGTTCCACCGAGCAGGTTCACCTGTGCCTCGGAGCGCCCGGTGTGCCTTTCGGCACTTCGAACTATTACCCGGTCCAGATTGTCAACTCCGTACTCGGCGGCGGGCTCAGTTCGCGTCTTTTCCAGCGGATCCGCGAGCAACTGGGGCTTGCCTACAGCGTTTTTTCCTACCACTCGGCTTTTCGGGACACGGGGATGTTCGGCCTCTACGCCGGAACAACCCCTAACCAGGCTGGACGGGTCCATCAGCTATTAAGGGAGGAAATCGCCGGACTGGCGCGGGACGGGATTACCTCGGCCGAACTGGCCCGGGTGAAAGAACAGCTCACCGGGCATCTTCTTCTCGGTTGGGAAGACACCGCCACACGCGCCAGCCGTCTCGGCAAGTCCGAGCTGCTGACCGGGAGGACGCTTACCCTCGAGGAGATCCTGCAGAAGATCCAGGTGGTCACCGAGGATGACCTTTCCAGGGTTACGTCTTTCCTCTTTGACAGGGAGTTGGCCTTGGCCGCCATTGGACCGATCGAACGGGACGTGTTCACTTCATAGGTTTGCTCGCAATGGTTTGCTCACAAGTTAACAGTTTGCTCACAAGTTCGACCCGGGTTCACAATTCACCCCGCCTCCGCCATAAACTCTAACAAGGAGACCGAGCCTCCCTGCATCCGGCGGCCGAGCAAGGGTAAGGGATGACCGGCGGGGGGGAATCGGGTCTTCACCCGGGAGGCGGGAACATGTTCGAGATTGTCTTGTTGATATTTTTCTTGATCCTGACTTACTGGTCTCTGCGGTGCCGAATGCGGCTGAGAATGGGGGGCAAGCGGCGGGTTGCGAGGGAAGGCTCCGAGTCGCCGGTGAACGCAAAGTCCTCGCTCCTCTCGGAGTCCATCGTGGAACTGCTGGGGGTTTCCGGTGGGATTTACCTTGCCCTCCTGATGCTGTCATCTTTTTTGAAGCTTTCGGCCCCGGATCAGATCACCATCGGGCAGGTCACGATGGATCCCATCGCGGCATTGGCGTTCCTCATAGCCCTGATCTACCCGGTGATCACGCACTTTCTTCGAAAGGCTGCCGGCGAGACGAGCGGTTAAGGCGGGGGAATGCGATCGGGAACGGGAACTGGCACGAAACACGAATATAGTATCCGGCCGCGCTTGCCGAGGGCATACTAACCGATGAGAACCATCGAGGAGGTGGCCTTTTGGCACAAAGCGTGGTAGGTGTGTTCGAGAGTGAGAAGCAGGCGGAGGAAGCAGTCAGTTCCCTGCGTAAAAGCGGTTTTAAGGAAAACGAAGTTTCCATCGTCGCCAAGGAAAACGGCAGAGGCGGCAACGGCAAGGGTGGAAACGGGCGTGAGCAAGAGGGCCGGGGTGGGCTTTCCTTCGGCAACCAGGACCTTGGAGAGGGAACGTGGACCGGTACGGCCGTGGGTGGGCTGGCCGGCCTGCTGGCCGGGGCCGGTACCCTGGCCATTCCTGGCCTGGGACCTATCCTGGCCATCGGCCCCCTCGCAGGGATTCTGACCGGAGCGGTTACCGGGGGGATTGGCGGAGCCCTGGTCGACTTCGGCATCCCGGAAACCCGTGGCAAGGAACTGGAGAAGCGGGTCAAGGAGGGCAAAATCCTTGCCCTGGTCCGCACCGAGCAGGACAAGGTCGATAAGGCCGAATCCATTTTCAAGGATCGCGGCGCCACGGACGTAGAGGTTCACGCGGCGACCGGCCGCCGCGATCCTTGAAAATGGATTCGGCCTTATCGACCTTGTCC
>JACPQU010000092.1 GCA_016190305.1 Bacillota bacterium | reverse complement strand
TAAGGATGATCCCGGCCTCCGCGCCGGTTGCCAGGTCGGGCCGGCCGTCCAACCCGTTAAGAATCGGAACGGCCTCCAAACGGCGAACCCCGGAGGTGTCGAGATCGGCGCTCAAGATAAAACTTCGCCGGGATCGCCAGTGCTGTTCGTCACCCCTGTAAGTGAAGACGAAGTTTCCCATACTGTAGACGATGAAGCCGCCACGGTAGGCTTCGATCCCCTGGATGGTATGCGGGTGGTGGCCGAGAATCAGCGACGCCCCCGCATCAACGATCTTCCGCCCGAGGGACTGCTGATATGGTGAGATCTTGTCTTGATACTCCTCGCCCCAGTGCATGGATACGACCACCACGTCCGCCTCGGCCCTGGCCGCCCTTACCTCGTTGAGAACCGGTTCCCATGCATGGGCGCTGGCGATCCCGGGGCCGGCGGCGGTGGCCGTCCAACCCGCCGGAACGATATGCGAATAGGACAGGAATGCAATCCGCAGGCCTTTGGAATCCATCAGCACCGCTTTTCGGGCTTCCGCCGCGTTCCGTCCTGCTCCGGAGGCCCTGATCCCCAGCTCCGCCAGCCTGTCCAGGGTATCCGAAAGGGCTACGGGCCCGTAGTCCAGAACGTGATTATTGGCTACTGACACGATGTCGAACCCGCCGTCGACCAGGGCGAGGGCTGATTCAGGGGTGGCCCGGAAAGTCCATTGTTTTTCCTGTTGGGGTTGGCCGCGCCTGCTCACGGGGTTCTCCAGGTTACCGAAAGCGATATCAGCTCCCGCAATGAACTGACGCACCTTCTGAAACGGGAAAGAAGGCCCGTAAAGCTGGATTTGCTGCCCGGGGTAGCGGTCCAGCAACAGGTCACCCACCGCGGCGACGGTTACGACAGAGGGGCTGTTGCCCCCGCTCCCACCGCCGGCGGTTCCGCCGCCTCCGGCCGTTCCCCCCCCGGCAGCGCTCCTGGTCACAAAGACCGAGCGGGACACCGAACTCCACGCCACTTCGTACTCCATGGCCTCGGCTACGAACCTCAGGGGCACGAAGGTTCTCCCTTCCACGACGGTGGGGGGACGGTCCAGCAGCCAGGCAGTTCCATCGACCCTGGCTTCCGGAGTGCCGATCACGAGGACGATCGTCCGGCCCAGGAGATCGATCCGGACCTCCCGCGCGCTCGGAGACCACCCCACCGTCGCCCCCATGGATTCCGCCAGAAGGCGTGCCGGGACCATGATCCGGCCTTCATCGATAAACGGGTTCGGACCCGAGATGATCTCCTTTCCATCGAGGAAAAGCTTCGGAGGCTGGCTGGTCGGCTCCGCCGCCAGGGCAGGAGGTGTGTTGATCCAGCCGAGATCGCTGGTTTCCTGGGTCTGGGACAGGGGAGCAAGAAGAAGAACCAGGGCCAGGGCTAGCGCCTGGGCCAAGACCGGAAACGTTTTCGTGCCGGATACTTGGACCCGGGGCAAGCCATAATAAGGGCGCCGGCGGGGGCCCGGCCGGGCAGGGCGAAGCTTCGTACCGCAGGGCCCGCCGGCCGGATCAACGCTCCTGCTGGAGCCCCGGCCGGAGACGGGATGTTTCTCGCGGGGGAAAATTCCGTTCAGGGGGCAATCGGTCTTGTCCAAGATCTTGCTGATCACTCTCCCGCTGGCCGCCGCTAGCGGCGTGGCGATGACCTTCCAGGGAGTTCTGAACGGGTTCCTCGGCAGCAAGGTTGGTCTTCCGGGCATGGCGCTGATCGTGCACCTGATTGGATCGGTGAGCGGATTGGTCGTGGTGCTGGCAACCCGCTCCCTGGGCAACCTGGCACAGCTTACCCAGGTTCCCCTCTACACTCTATCCGGAGGCCTGTTAAGTCTTTTTATCATCGGCGGAGTGGCCTACACCTTGCCCCGCAGCGGAGCCGCCCTGGGGATCTCGGTGATCCTCATCGGGCAACTCACCAGCGCCCTGCTGATCGATCACCTGGGACTGCTTTCACAGCCCCGGATCCCGTCCACTACTCTGAGGATCGTCGGTGTCCTGCTCATGATCCTGGGAGCCCGCCTGCTGGTCAACCGGTAATTCACCGGCAAATCATCCGGAAGAACTCCTGAGTGGCCTTTTCGACTGGGATGCGCGGAGCAGATAGGATTCGCCGTACCACGCCGGTTGTCTCCCGGCTAGAGCCGCGTTAGGTGATCTCCTTGCCAGGGACGCGGGCGACCGAGACCACGTAGTCGTCTGGATCCCGCCGGGTAACCGTGACTCCGCGCGCTCCCCGTTTCAAGAGAGAGATCTGTGCCGCGGGCACCCGGATCACCTTCCCCTTCACCGAGATCAGGACGACATCGTCCGCCTCCGCGATCATCCGGATCCCGGCAACGGGGCCGGTCGCCCCGGTGACGGTCATAGCCTTGACGCCGAGTCCTCCCCGCCCCTGGGGGCGGAACTCGTCGGCTGGGAGTCGTTTGCCGAAACCCTTCTCGGTGATGATCAGGAGTTGAAGCCCTTCCGCGATGACCTCCATCCCGACAACCCGATCGCTTTTTCGCAAGCCGAGCCCCTTCACCCCATGGGCTGTCCTCCCCATCGACCGAACCTCATCCTCGAGGAAGCGGATGGCCTGTCCCTTGCGCGAAACCAGCAGGATCTCCTGGTGGCCGTGGGTCAGCCGCACCGAGGCCAGCTCGTCCCCCTTGTCCAGGGAGATGGCGATCAGCCCATTTTTCCGAATGGCGGCGAACTCTCTGAGGGAGGTCTTCTTGATCACTCCGTGCGCGGTGGCCAGAATCAGGAAGGCATCCTCGTTGAAGTCCCGAAGAGGGATCACGGCGCTGATGTGCTCTCCGCGCTCGATGGGGATGAGGTTGACGGCGGCCGTTCCCTTGGAAGTGCGGCTGGCGTCCGGTACCTCGTAAACGTGAAGGGGATAGACTTTCCCCGTATTGGTGAAGAAGAGGAGCCGGTGGTGCGTACTGGTGACGAAGACCTGCTCGACGAAATCTTCCTCCCGGGTATGGAGGCCGGTGATCCCTTTGCCCCCCCGTCCCTGGCTCCGGTAAGTAGAGAGAGGGAGCCGCTTGATATACCCCTGGTGGGTCAGGGTCACCACCACGTCCTCTTCGGGGATGAGGTCTTCCATTTCCATTTCCTCGGCCGCGGCGGCGATCCTGGTGCGGCGGGGATCCGCGTGCTTTTCCTTGACCTCCAGGACCTCTTGCTTGATGATGGCGTAAACCTTCCGCTCGTCGGCCAGGATGGCCCTGTATTCCGCGATGGCTTTGACCAGTTCCGCGTACTCCTGCTCGATCTTCTCCCGCTCCAGCGCGGTCAGCCGAGCCAGCCGCATATCGAGAATGGCCTGGGCCTGTTTCTCGCTGAGGCCGAAATGCTGCATCAGGCCGTCCCGGGCGACATCGGGGGATGAAGACGCCTTGATCAGGGCGATAATCGCGTCCAGGTTCGCCAGGGCGATGCGAAGCCCCTCAAGGATGTGCGCCCGGGCCTCGGCCTTGGCCAGTTCGAACCTGGTACGGCGGGTGACCACTTCTTTCTGGTGGTCGAGGTAGTGCCCGAGAAGCTGGCGGAGGTCCAGGATCTTGGGTTCGCCGTTGACCAGGGCCAGCATGATCACCCCGAAGGTTTCCCGGAGGGAGGTATGCTTGTAAAGCTGGTTCAAAACAACGTTGGCGTTGGCATCCCTTTTGAGCTCGACCACGACCCGCATCCCGGTGCGATCGCTCTCATCCCTAAGGTCGGAAATACCCTCGATCTTTTTATCCCGCACCAGATCCGCGATCTTTTCCACCAGCCGGGCCTTGTTGACCTGGTAGGGGATCTCGGTAATCAGGATCCGCTCCCGATCCCCCTTGAGGACCTCGATGCGGGCGACTCCCTGCATCAGGATGGAGCCGCGCCCGGTAGTGTAGGCCTTGGTGATCCCTTCCTTGCCGAGGATCAGGCCCCCGGTCGGGAAATCAGGGCCCTTGATGAGCCGCATGAGGTCTTTGGCGGTCGTCTCCGGGTTGTCGATGACGGCCACCAGGCCGTCGATGACCTCGCCCAGGTTGTGGGGCGGGATGTTGGTGGCCATCCCGACGGCGATGCCGGAGGACCCATTGACCAGAAGGTTGGGGAAACGAGCCGGAAGGACGGACGGTTCCTCCAGGGAGCCGTCAAAATTGGGCGTGAAGTCGACGGTCTCTTTCTCCAGATCGGCGAGCAGGTACAAGGCCGGACGCGCCAAGCGCACCTCGGTGTAACGCATGGCCGCGGCCGGGTCGCCGTCCACCGAACCGAAGTTCCCATGTCCGTCGACGAGCGGATAGCGGCTGGCGAAGTCCTGGGCCAGGCGGACGATGGCTTCGTAGACGGCCATGTCGCCGTGGGGATGAAACTTACCGAGCACCTCCCCGACGACTCGGGCCGACTTCTTGTGCGGGCGGTCGGGGGGCAGTCCCATCTCGTGCATGGCGTAAAGGATCCGCCGGTGGACAGGCTTGAGGCCGTCCCTCACATCAGGCAAGGCCCGCCCCACGATCACGCTCATGGCGTAGTCGATATAGGAACGGCGCATCTCCTGGCTGACGTCTATACCGATCACCTTTGTGTTTACTTCCATTTACGGCTCAACCCCGTTCCAGGATCGGACATCCCCGTTTCTCTAAACCTCGAGGTTCCGGGCACATATCCGAGGCGTTCCCGTCTGTTTCCTGTGAAACCGGCCCTCTAAACATCAAGGTTCCGGACCTCGCGGGCGTGACGTTCGATGAACTCCCGCCGCGGCTCGACCTTGTCACCCATCAATATGGTAAAGGTTTCGTCCGCTCGTACCGCATCGTCAAGGGTCACCTGGAGAAAGGTCCTCCGTTCGGGATCCATCGTGGTTTCCCAAAGCTGATCGGGGTTCATCTCGCCGAGACCTTTATAGCGCTGGATGTCCACATTCTTCCCCATCGGCACTTTCAGCCGCTCCAGCTCCCGCTCACTGTAGGCGTATACCTCTTCTTTTCCCTTCTTGATCCTGAAGAGAGGAGGCTGGGCGATATAGATATAACCGCTGGTGATCAGCGGGCTCATGTGGCGGTAGAAGAAGGTCAGGAGCAGGGTGCGGATATGGGAACCGTCCACGTCGGCGTCGGTCATGATCACGATCTTGTGGTAGCGGGATTTTCCGAGATCAAACTCGTCCCCTACGCCGGTGCCGATGGCGGTGATGATCATCCGGATCTCTTCGTTGTTTAGAATCTTGTCCATCCTGGCCTTCTCCACGTTGATGATCTTGCCGCTCAAGGGCAGGATGGCCTGGAACCTGCGATCGCGACCCTGCTTGGCCGACCCCCCCGCGGAATCGCCTTCGACCAGGTAGATCTCGCTGATAGCGGCGTCCCGGCTGGCGCAGTCAGCCAGTTTCCCCGGGAGGGTCGTGCTCTCCAGCGCCGTCTTCCGGCGGGTGAGCTCGCGCGCCTTGCGGGCGGCCTCCCGTGCCCGGGCGGCCGTGATGGCCTTTTCGGAGATCTTTCTGGCCACGGCGGGGTTCTCTTCCAGGAACACGGTCAGTCCGTCGGCGGTGGCCGCTTCCACGATTCCTCGGACGTCGGTGTTTCCGAGCTTGGTCTTGGTCTGGCCCACAAACTGAGGGTTGAAAAGCCGTACGCAGATCACTGCCGACAGGCCTTCGCGGATGTCC
>JACPQU010000086.1 GCA_016190305.1 Bacillota bacterium | reverse complement strand
GCCCTTGGGGTTACCGGACTGCTTTCGCTGCTGCTCGCCCGATCCATCACCGGCCCCATCCAGGAGCTTACCAGGCGGGCCGGAGAAATGGCAGCCGGAAATTTTGATCAGACCATCACCGTCCGTTCCCAGGATGAAATCGGACGGTTAAGCCAGATGTTCAACCATCTCACCTTGAGACTGAGGGAGACTCTTGGACAGATCTCCCATGAGAAGACCAAGCTGGAAACCATCTTGACCCATCTCACGGATGGGGTGATCGCCTTTGATCAGGAGGGTGTCCTCATCCACGCGAACCCCGCCGCGGCCGCCTTGCTGGGGTTGTCCCCCCAGGTCTCCGAGCCTGAATCCGGGCTATTACGGGATTTTCTGGAGAAAGTCGGAGTTCCCTCCGTGTTCGCTGGGGAGGAATTCGCCGAGGCCGAGCTGACCTTGAATTCCTCACCTCCACGGGTGGTCAACGTGCAGGTTGCCTCCGTCAAGGATGCCTCCGGCACGCTCTCAGGAATCCTGGTGGTTCTCCACGATGTAACCGAGGCTCATCGTTTGGAGGAGATGAGGAGGGAGTTCGTCGCCGATGTATCTCACGAGCTTCGGACCCCCCTTACCACCATCAAAAGCTATGTGGAGACCCTTCTTGACGGAAGTCTGAATGATCCGAAGGTTAACCGACGGTTCCTCGCAGTGGTTGACGGGGAGGCTGATCGTATGGTCCGACTGGTCAGCGATCTTCTTCAACTTTCCCAGCTCGACGTGGATAATAAGGCGGAAACGCGTCCGGTGGACCTCAAGCGCACAACGGAGGAGACCATTCAAAGCCTATCCAGGGTGGCCGAGCAGAAAGCTATAGAGATCCTGGTGGAGCTTCCCAAAGGCCCCGTAAATGTCATGGGGGATCCTCACCGCTTGGGCCAAATCCTTCTGAACGTGCTCAGCAATGCCTTGAAATACTGCCAGGAAAAAGCCGTGGTCAGGATCACCCTGGAACCCGGAGAGGGTGCCTTATGGGTGCTGAGGGTTACGGACAATGGCCCGGGGATCCCGGACCAAGACCTGCCCAGGATCTTCGATCGTTTTTACAGGGTGGATAAAGGTCGTTCACGAGAACTGGGCGGAACCGGCCTGGGCCTTTCCATCGCCAAGCAGATCGTGGAAATGTACGGGGGGACCATCACCATCCAGAGCCAGATCGGCAAGGGGACGACGGTTTTGATTACCTTCCCCGCCGCTCCGGAGGCGTCTGGGTGATGAAAGAAGCCCTGAAAAGCGTGGTCCTGGTTTCCCTTGTGGTGTCCAGCGTCCTGCTGGCCGGATTGCATTGGGTCGGGCCGATGGGACTTCTGGCGGAGGATTCCATTTCCCGGGAAATCAGGTCGCCGGGTCGCTGGGGCCCTCCTCCGGCTCCATCGGACCTCCTTTTTCCGCGAAGGCTGGTGATTCACGCCGAAGGTGGGGTCTTTGAAGTGACAGGCCCCCCGCAAGTACATGACGATCTCTGGGCGAACACGGTTTCAGCGTTAAGAGAAGCCCGGATCGGCCAAACCGTATCCGAAACGGATCAAAAAGCCTGGGGTTCTGCCGCCTCCGGGGCCATGGAACTTCTTTTTCCCATAAGGCTCACCCTTCCGCAATGGGCGCTGGTTCTGGGCCTGCCTTCCGGGGGACTTTCGACTGAGGTAGGGGTGGATAGGGTACTGGTGCCGGATGGTGATCCCAACTTCCTGATGATCTACGACGAGTCCCGTTCCCGGTACTTCCGGCTGTCCTTGGGTCAGCCGCTGGGACGTTTTCGCGAAGAGGTCCTTAAGGATGCAATCCTGCTGGAAGTGGACAGGATCCTTCCTTCCGAACTGAGTATCCCGGCCAGTCCTCACCTCTACGGGAGTAACCTGCTGGAGGCCTCCTTGCTGGCCGTGGAGCCGGAAAACCTTTCACCTGATACCGTGGCGGCGGAATTCCTCTTTGAACCCTCCGCCACTCAGACCATCGTGGAGCGGGATGGTTCCAAGGTTTTCACCGACGGTCAGCGGTCGTTGAGGGTGCTTCCCGGGGATAAGATGGAGTACCTGGCCACCCCGCGCCTGAAGACGGGAGGGTCAGTCCCCCAGGGGCTGGACGCCCTGCGCCAAGCCCTGGACTTCATCGGCCGGGTAGGCGGATTTATGCCCGGGAGCTTCCTTTCAGAATGGACGCTGATCACCGGCGATCAGGGGCGGCGCTCCGAGTTGCTTTTCAGCTTCGATTACCGTTACAAGGGTTGGCCTATCGTAGCGGAACCACCATCTGTTACCCTCGTCGTTTCAGGAAACCAGGTGGCCCGTTACACCAGGAAAGTCATGAGACCGGTGTCTTTCACCGGCGCCGTCAGAGCGGTGCACACGCCGGAGGAGATCCTCTCACGGGTGGCCGCAGCCTGGGAAAGCCTGTTCCCCCGGGGCCAGAGACCAACCCCCGTGAGGGATATTTTTAAAGCCTATTACCACCCTGGAGAGGGCACAAAGACTACCTTCAGCCCGGTTTGGGTCGTCGAATTCGTGGATGGAAAGCGGATCGTTTTCGATGCATATACCGGGTCCGAGATCAAATCCAGCCCCAGCACGGGCCTGTAAGGAGGGATACCCCTGGATTGGCCGAGGGCCAAGAGCCTGCTGATCGCCGCCTTCTTGATCTTGAACCTTGTCCTGGGCTACGGCGTCTTTCTGCAGCCTCGCCTGGACCAAGCCAAGGCCGCCCTCTCCCCGGAGGAGGAAAAGAGGATCCTCAGGGAACTGGCTAAGCAAGGGATCCAGGTCCGGGATCCTATCCCATCAAAAGCCGATGCCATGTCCTTCATCCTGCTGGCACCGATGGAAGTTGACGCCGAGTCTATGGCCGAGCGGTTTTTCAAGGATCGGGAGTATAGCACCCAGGGGACTCCTATGCTCAAGAATAAAAGCAAAATGTACCGTTCGGGGAATGAGGAGCTCAGCATTTCCCCCAGCGGAATGGTTTCTTACTACCGCCTTCCGCAGGGCAGGGCGGAGGCACTGGTCTACCCTGATCTGGATGAAGATAAGGCCCGACAGGCCGCGAAGGATTTCCTCGAAAACCGGTTGGGTCTACCGGAAAGTGCCGTGCTGGATACGGTGGCGTACGATTCCTTCAACGAAACCTACCTGGTGGATTACTACAGGCTTTTCAGCCAGCTTCCCGTCTTCAGCAGCTACCTGAGGGTGCTGATCACCCGCAGGGGCGTGGAAGCCGTTTGGCAAAACTGGCTGACGCCCCTGGGGTTGAAGGGGCCCAAGCGTCCGATCATCCCAGCGGCGGAGGCCCTTCTCCGCCTGCAGTCCGTGGCCAAGACCCGCCCGGAGCGGGAGGAAAAACCGATGGTGGTGGAGGACGTGCGGCTGGGTTATTGCAGTCAGATCTATGACGCCGAGCGCTGGGACGCTCCACCCTTCTGGAGGCTCAGGGTATCCGGGGAAACCTTCTACGTCAACGCCTTCACCGGTCAGCTTTCCGGTCAGATCGAAAACTGCTAGGGCAAACAGGGAATAGGTATGAATTGGAAGGAGAATCTGGGCAGGGCTCGAAAGATACCGATGTAGATGTTCCACGCTTTTCAATATGCTAACCGCAGATAGTCCACACGTATGGGAACCTTCGTCAGGGAGGTTCTTCCCCCAGTTCCGAAATACCAACATTCTCTTTCCTGTATGGATACAACGCGGTTAAACGTAAATTGTTAGAAAGGTGGGAACCGTCTTGGTATCCGGCCTTGGTGGCGCCAAACGGAAATGGCTCTTTCCCACTGCGGTAGCCGTCCTGGGGTTGGCTCTGGCCCTCGTACTCGCTTTACCGGCTCCAGCCATGGGCCAGCAGGCGAAAGCGGTGGCCATCGTTTTCCGGGATGCCGACCCCGATCTTCTAGTGCTGGAAAACCCGGTCTATGCCCTGGGCTTAAACAAGCGCAACGGAGCCATCGAATATATCAAGGAGAAAGCCAGCGGCACCATCAGTACGGGGTCTCATAGACAGTCCCTGTGGGCCGCCGAACTACCCGGGCAGCAGATACCAGAGATCACGGGGGCCGAGTTCCAGGCGGGCCTGCCGGACCTGTTCCGATACGCCTGGTCCGAAGACGCTAAGACGCTCACCCTGACCTACACATCGGCAGAGAACAGCCCGCTTAGCTTGGACGTAACCGTCGAGATCCGCCCCTCGGCCGGCCCGTATTTCGACCTTCGGATCACCGTGCAGAATCGCACCAGCGGGGTCATCCGGGCCCTGCGGTTTCCCAACCGACTCAGATTTGATGCCGAAGACATCGCGGAGGCCCTGATCCCCGACAATCCCGGCATGATCCTCGGCCCTGGCTTCTTCACTGAACAAGTGGCACCACCGCCGGGAGCCCCGGAGGGACCGGAGGCCCCCGCATACCGCCGCTGGTGGGCCAGCTATCCGCCCGCTTTCGCCAGCCAGATGGCCGTCAAGACTGAAGGTGGTAACTTTGCCCTTTATTCCCTGCGGGGTGCCGACAAATTCTGGCCCGTGGACATGGGCTGGGACCGCGATCCCTTGAATGACGCAGAGGTCCTTCTGGATTATAGATTTCCGCTGATGCTGGCTCCCAGCGCCACTTGGACCAGCCCGACCGTTCGAGTACGGGTTTCACAGGACTTTAACGAGACAACCCTGGCCTACCGCGGCGACAACGGCATAGACACCTACCCCTCGGCAGCCGCCAAGCTGGGCGCCAAATTCGATGCATTGCGGCGGGCACCCTACTTGCACATGGACCCGGTGCTGCTGAATCGCCCCTTTCGGGACTGGCCCCAGCTCTTCTCCACCTTGCCCAGCCCTGCCCTGATCATTCCGGCGAACTACTGGCCCGGGGGTTTCCATGGACTCCATCCCGACGTCCTGCCGCCGGACCCGGCCCATGGCACCACCGCAGAGCTACGGGCGGCCATCAAGGCCGCCCGCGACCGCGGCATGCTGGTGATGCCCATGGTCCTGCCCAACTGGTGGCATGAGAACTCGCCGACACTCAACAACCTTCCGTCGCCCCTAGCCCCCCGGGATGTGGCGATGATCGAACCGGATGGCAGGCCCGCCTATGCCTTCTGGGGCCTGGGAGACAAAGAGGACTGGGGATATTTCGTGTCAGCCTATCACCCGTTTGTGCGGCAACGCGTGCAGCGGTTGATGCAGGAACTGATCACCGACCTCAATAGCGACCTGATCTTTGAGGACGTGATCGGCGCCGTGAAGATCGGGTTCGATCTTAACCGTGCCGGACCGGGAGCCGAGCCGGCCACCGACTGGCTGGAGCACATGCGGGAGTACAAGGACGCCAACCTGGTGACTGAAAAAGGCTACGATATCCTGACCGAGTTTACTGTTGGTTTCTTGGGCAGCGCGTACGTGGAGCGGCGGGGTAGCGATGACAACATAGACGGAAAGTATGGCGCCGGCAATTGGCGATGGTTCCCCTTGGCCGGCCTGCTGGCCCATGACAAGGTGCTAACCTACCAGTACTGGGCCGATGACGCCGTTAACAAGCACACCCTGAGTTGGGACCTGGCCTTCGGTTTTATGCTCAACCAGACCCTCATCGACCGGTCGATGCTGGGGCCGGACGCTGAGCCCCTGGATGGTCCATGGCTTCCCGTGGTCGCCGACTTTCAGGCCCACGTGGCTGCTCGTTACGCTGGAGAACGGATGACCGCTTTTTCGGAGTTACCCGGAGGTGCCACTCGCACCACCTTCGAGACCGTGACGGTGCTGAGGAACAGCGACCCCGCGCGCCCGTACGTGAGCGGGCTCCACACGCTGGCCCCCCAGGGCGTGCTTGCCACCTCGGCCTCCGGCGACCTGGTCGCCGGCATCTTCACCGCCTATAACGGTGCTCCCCTCAGCCCTGGAGAGCACTACCTGATCGAGGAACGAGGCGCTGAAGCCATCAACGTACGTCAGCCCATGGGTGCCGACTCCGACCTTCAATTGAACCCCTTATCGGGCTGGCAGGAAGGTGCGGCCCTCGCTGTAACCGTTTACGCCGCCGACGGCCGCACCATCAACATTTCACCGGCCACGGTGTCCGGGGGGAAGGTATCTTTTCGTTACCGCCGGGTAATGGCCGGCCGGTCCGTAGCTCACTACACTTTCCGGCCGGCTTCTCAGCCTGTACCGCCAGCGCCCAACCAATCCATCATCCGTTTTAAAATGGGCCAGCGAGCCTACAGCGTGGACGGCAGTTCCGCCAGCATGGATGTGACTCCCTTGATCAAGGATAGCCGAACCTTTTTGCCCATCCGCTATGTAGCCGAACCCCTCAACGCCACCATCGGCTGGGATGCCGGAGAAGGTAAGATCACCGTCTCCCTGGGCGACAGACTAGTGGAACTATGGCTGGGAAAAGGTTTTGCCCGCGTGGGTGGGTTGGAAAGACCGATCGACGCTGCCAACCAGGCAATAGCTCCGCTGGTGGTGCCGCCCGGAAGGACCATGCTACCGTTGCGTTTCGTGGCCGAGGCGCTGGACTGTAAAGTGGACTGGAATGCCGCGGTGCAGGAGATTACAGTTAGCTGTTAAGAATTGCTTACCGGTCCAAACTAAGCGGTGGTGGCCAGGGACTCGGGATCAAGAGGTCCGACCGCGGCAACCGCGGTCGATTGAGCCCCGAAATAGCGAGCCAGGACAGTTTCAACCTCCTGGTAGGATGTTAACTCCAGGTCTTTCACCAATTCGTCGGTGGTCTGAAGGGGCCGATGCATGGCCTCGTTCATGGCCAGGGCGGCCGAAATCTCCGATGCGTTGTCGGAGGTCAGGAGGAGCTGGGTCCTGAGGTACCTCTTGGCCCGGAGGAAGTCCTCCCGCCGGATGCCTTTTTCCCGGAGATCCGTAATGGTACCGCGGATCAGTTTCAAGGTCTCCTCGACCTCGGAGGGAGCTACCGCCGCATACATGGCAAAAAAGCCGCAGTCACGAAAGCCGCAGTAATGGGAACCGACGTCGTAGCTCAGACCCCGTTCTTCACGCAACCGCCGGTACAGCAAAGATCCGCTGCTCTCGCCCAGAACCACGTTTAAAATCCGCGGAGCAAGGTAGGAGCCGGATCCATCGGCAGGGGCGGCTGCGCCTACGAGCAGATGAACTTGCTCGCCATCGCGCTCCACGGTGCGAAGACCCCCGTGGATCCTGGGCGTGGCCGATAGGGGAGGCCGCCGCGGAGCCTCGATTCTGGGTGAACGGAAGGATTCGGTGAGGGAGGCCAGTGTTTCCCGCCCATCCAGGTTGCCGGCGACGGAGACGATTACCGAACGCGGGTGATAGCGGTCTTGATGGTACTGCTTGATCATCAAGCGGTCGAGACCACGGAGGGACTTGGGCGAACCAAGTACGGGCTTGGCGATGGCGTGTCTTCCCCAGAGGGTCTGAACCAGCAGATCCTCGGCCACAGCGTCGGAACATTCCCGGTGAGCCCGGATCTCTTCGGCCACGACCGACCTTTCCCTTTCCAGGCCCTCCGGCTCGAAGACGGGTTCCCAGAGCAGTTCGCTCAAGATGTCCAGGGCCAAGGGAAAGTGCTCATGCAGAACCCGGAACTGGAAGAGGGTATATTCTCGATCCGTATAAGCATCCATGAACCCGCCCATCTCGTCGATATGGCGGTTGATCTCTTCAGAAGAGTAGCCTGCTGTGCCTTTGAAAACGAGGTGCTCGATAAAATGAGAGATCCCCGACTCCCGGGCCCTTTCCTGGCGCGGCCCGGCTTCCACCACGGCGGCGATGGAGAGGCCGTTGGGATCAGGCATGGTGGTGGTGATCAATCGAAGCCCATTGTCAAGCACTTGACGTTGGATGTGTTCCGACAATAAAGAGTCCCACCTTGCATCAGCCTTAAAGCCCGGATGTATGCAATCATATCACCCGTCCCCGGCTCCATGCCAGTGGAACATAGTATTGCGGGGGAGGCACGGTCATGGAAGAAATGGAAGGAAAGGCACTGTCGATACCCTTGAGATAGGGAAGGGCTCAAAAAGAGAGGGGCCGAAAAGAGAGAGCGAGGGTCGAAAAAAGAGCCAGGGCCCAAAAAAGAGCTGGGGCTATAAAAAAAGAACAGGGCTGTAAAGAGACCGATCAGCCGGGACGATCCTGGAGTGATGGTTTTGGATGGGCTACTCAACCGTCTCCTGGCGGTGGTGAGCGAACACGAGGTGGTCAGGGAACGCCGCCCCGGGGTGACGGAGGTACGGATCGGGATCCTGTATACCGCGGTTCTCCTCTCCACCGGCCATGCCGGAGTGTCCCACAGCGGAGCCTTCGAGGCCATGTCCGCCGCCGGTTGCGGCTTTTTCGGACGGTTGATGCCTGACGCCGGAACCTTGACCGAGAAGCCGTTTCAGGACCTTCTCGCTCATGTGGGGGACTCGAACCCCCTGAAAGGCGCCGTGGGTGTGGCAGTTCTGAATGCCCTGTCGGCCCTGATCATCGAGAGCGCCGGCCACGGGCACCAGGAATACCCCAATATGGATGCCCTGGACCTTTTGGAGATCACCCCCCGGGACAGGGTGGTTCTGGTCGGGGCCTTTCCGCCTTTTATCAGGCGGCTCCGGGAACAGGTGAAGGAGCTTCACGTGCTGGAACGAAACCCGGGGGCCTTCGAGGGTGAAAATCTGGGGGTGCTCCTCCCGGAAGACCGGGCAGCCGAGGTCTTGCCGGGTGCTGATATCGTGGTGGCGAGCGGCACAACGGTGTCCAACGGCACCCTGGAGGGGCTGATTTCCCTCTCTCAAGGGGCCAGGGAGTTCCTGCTGGTCGGCCCCACCGCCGGCATGTTGCCCGATCCCCTGTTCCAGGCCGGCGTCACGGTCATTGGCGGGATCCGGATCCGCAACCCGGAGAGGCTCCTGCGGCTGGTCTCGGAAGGCGGATCAGGCCACGGACTGAACCGGGACTGTGCCGTGAAAATCACGATCAAGAAACGTCCGTGAACCTCACTCGTACTGCAGGGCCTCCACCACATCGAGCCGCGCCGCCCGGCGGGCGGGGAGCATCCCCACCAGGGGCGCCAGGATCAGCGCCACGAGCAGCGAGGTTGCGATGGTGGACCAGGAGATCATGAAATCGACGGCGGCCCCGTTGATCAACTCGTTGGTCTGAACCATGTACACCTGCAGCACCAGCCCGCAAGCGATGCCCAGGAATCCGCCCACCAGGCCGGTGGAAAAGGCTTCACCGACCACCACCTGCATCACCTCGCGGCGGCGGGAGCCCACAGCCCGCAGGACGCCGAACTCGCGACGGCGTTCCATCACGCTGGCGAAGAGGGTGTTGGCGATGGCCAGACCTGAAACCAGGACGGCGATCCAGATCAGGACGTCCATCAAGCGATAGGCGGCCTCGTACTGACTGCGGATCTCCGCCCAGAACTCCCGGTTGGATCGGACCGCCAGGGGCATCCGTTCACCCCAGCGATCGAGGATGGCCCGCCGGATCTCCTCTACCCGGGTTTTTTCCGTGACCAGCACCGCCACATTGGACGATGTTTGATCCTGCCAGTAGCGCACATAGTCCTGCCGGTCAATCTGCACCGTACCGCCGTAGGGCGTCACATCCTTGAAGACGCCCACCACTCGAAACTCCTTTTCACCCGCCGGAGTGGGCAAGGGCAGCAGATCCCCTGGCTTAACGCCAAGCCTCAAGGACACCGCCGGTGAGATCATGGCCGCACCGCCTTGAACCATGTCGTCCATCGCCGGGGCCCAACGGCCCTGCTCCATGGGATACTCGGAATACAGGCGGAGCTTCCGGTGGTCGAAAGCCTGCAGGAAGGCCGGATCTCCGTCGCCCAGGATCAGGCGGCCCATTTTCTGAGGGCTGACCAGCCGAACCCCAGGCACCAGTTCCAGTTCCGCCACCAGGGCCGGGTCCATCTCCACCTGGGTCTCCAGCCCGGCGAAAGAGGTGCTCACGTTCAGGTCCCAGCCGACAGTCTTCTCGAACCAGCGGTCAAAAGTAGCGATCTGGGAGGTCTTCATCCCACCCATCGTGACCATGTAAGCGAGGCTGACCAGGAGCGCGCAAATGGTGGCGGCGGTGCGGCGGGGCTGGCGGAGGAGATTGTCGGCGGCAATCCGTCCGGTGATCCCGAAAATTCGCACCAGCAACGGCCTCAACAGGTAACGGTTAAGGGGGGAAAGCAGGGTGGGGAGCCCTACCACCGCGCCCAGCAGCATCAGCGCCGCAGCCATCCCCCAGGCCCGGAGCAACAGGGGCTGGAACATCCTGTCCGTGGGCCAGGTGACGGCGGTAAAGGTGACACCCGCAACAACCATGGCCAATCCCAGCAGGCCACGGGCAGGCCCGTTGCGCTCAACCCCGTTGAGATCCGATGGTCGCATCGCTTCCAGGGGGCTGATCCGGATTGCTTGCCGGGCCGGGAAACCGGCCGCGACCAGGGAGGTGATGATCCCGACGGCAAGGCCCAGGATCACGGCGGTCGTATTCAGGGCCACCCTGGACGGTTGGATCCCGTAGGATACCAGGAACTGGCCGGCAAGTTCCCGTACCAGGGTGTCGGCCAGACCGTACCCCCAGGCCAGACCGATCAGCGAACCCAGGAGCCCCATCAGGCCAGCCTCGGTCAGGACAAGGGTCATTATCTCGCGCCGCCGCATCCCCAGGGCCCTCAGGATCGACAGGTCACGGCGCCGCTCCGCCACACCCATGCTTACATTGGTATAGATGATGAACGATCCGGCGAGAAGGGCGATGGAACCGGCCATGGACAGGGCGAAAATGATGGAGTCGAGCAGCTTCTGCATGTCCCGGGAACGCTCAAGAGGAGTCCCCACCCGCGCCCGCCCGCTGAGGCGATCCTTGAGAGTTTGTTCAACCTCCAGCTTATCGGCGTGGTCGGACACCAGGATATCGATGCTGTCCAGCTTATGGATCTTTCCGAAAACCTGCTGGGCGTCAGCCAACTGAAGCAGACCGAAGGGACCCAGGGCCCCTCGCGCGGTCCCGCGGGTGTCCAGAACGCCCACCACCCTGAACTCCACCAGGCCGCTGGTGGAAAGCAGGCGCATCTGATCCTCCATCTTCAACCCCAGCCCGGCCGCCAGTTCCCGGGTAACGGCGGCTTCCCGCCTTGCTGCCGGAAACCGGCCTTCTTCCAGCCGGTGGTCGCGGATCAACCGATCCCGGTCCGGGTCAACCCCGTAAAAGGCCGCGTTGACCTGCCTTTCCCCTTTAAAGACGGGCGCGGCGTTAAAGACGGAAGGTACCGCAGTCTCGACACCCGGCACCGATTCCACCTCGTCGAGGAAGGACTCGGGAAAACCCTGTCCGGCATGAGGGATCACCTGGAGGTCAGACCGGCCGGCGATGCCCTCCAGCAGGGTGGTGTACCGGGAGAGGATGGCGGCGTTGGTGAGGGTGACCGCCACTATCATGGTCACGCCGAGGGTGATGCCAAGGATCGTGATCAGGCTGCGGCTCTTTTTCACCAAGAGGTAGTTGCGGCTCAAGGTCCCATACATCCCTTTTTTCCGATCCCCCTCATCCGGTCAGGGTCGGGATCCTTTAGGAGCGTCAGGATCCTTTTGAAGCATCGGGATCCTAGAAATACCCGGATCCTTCATAAGGGTCGGCATCCTTCAGATCCCGAGGCGTTTCCATCGCCACTCCGGCAGCCGCTCCCGCAACCGTCCTGGGATCGCGGTTCTCAATCACCTTCCCATCCCGGAGGATGATTAACCGGTCGCTGAAAGCCGCAGCCCTGGGGTCGTGCGTAACCATGACGATGGTCTGTCCAAGCCGGGACTGGGTATCTTTCAGCAGCGCCAGGATCTCCTCGCCGGCAACGGAGTCGAGGTTTCCCGTCGGTTCATCCGCGAACAGTACGTGGGGTTTCGCCACCAGGGCCCGGGCGATGGCCACCCGCTGCAGCTGGCCGCCGGAAAGCTCATCGGGCCGATGGGCGGCGCGATCCGCCAGGCCGACCAGGTCGAGCAGGTTTTTCGCCCGCTCCCGGGCCTTGGCTGGATGCATCCGCGCCAGGAGCAAGGGAAGGCTGACGTTCTCCAGGGCGTTCATGGTGGGCAACAGGTTGAAGAACTGGAAGATGAAGCCCACCCCGTCCCTGCGGATCAGGGTCAGGGCATCGTCGGACAGTTGCGACGTCTCCCGGCCGAGCAGTCTTACCCGGCCACCGGTCGGGTTTTGCAGACCGCTCATCAGGTGGAGCAGAGTGGATTTACCCGAACCCGACTTCCCCATGACGACCACGAACTCTCCCCGCCGAACGGTCAGGGAGACCCCGTCCACCGCCTTCACTCCGGTGCCGCCCCGCTGGTACTCCTTGCTGACCCCCACAAGTTCGACGACGGGTTCCGCCATGCGATAGCCTCCTTTATATGGGGCAGGTACTATGTTTTTACCGGTAACGCGCCCATGAAAAGAGGGGTTTGGTCAATAATCCCAGGACAATCAACAAGAGTCCCAGTAAGAAGAAGGTCGTCTCGTAGCTGAATCTTTGAACGGCGATGCCGAAAGCAACCGGTATGATCACCGTTGATGCCACAAAACCCAGTCCGGTCGCCGCCAAAGCGCTACCCCTTTCATGAACGGAACTATGATCCGAAGAAATGATATTCCTGAATACATCCAGTACGCCGGTGGCGGAGCCGGTGAGGATCATCAGCGCAAAAAGCGAAAAAGGAGAATTTACCATCTGGATGAGGGAAAAAGCCATTCCCAAACCGAGCACTCCGCCGGCGAAGATCCATTTAGGCCCCAACATTGAAAAGAGACGTCCGAACATCAACCCGGAAACCAGGATGGAACCGGTAATCACCGAACCCAATATCCCTATGGTGCCTTCATCAAAACCCAGCTTCTTGAAGTAAACAGGATAAAAAGAACCGATCAGTGCGAATGGAATGGCGACCACGAACGCGCATAAGAAACCAAGAAAAAGAGGGCGGTTTGTCAACAGCAGGCGTAAGAAGTTACGCATTATCGCGCCGAAGTTTCCATTCTGCCTTTCTTCCAGACCCAGTACCGGCATCAAGACAGAAAAAATAACCGCCGAAAAAGCGAATACGGCCGACGTGCCGAAGGCAATATCAAATCCTGCATAAAGCACCAGGTACCCGCCGGCCACCACCCCCAGGATATCCGACGCCGCCGTAACGCTGGTATGACGGCCTAAAATGGATGTGGAATTTAACGGGTCGATGAAGCTGGCATAGGATTTAGTTGAGGGACGAAATAAACCGGTTGCGAGACTTCTGAGTACTTGGGCGAAAAAATAGACCCAAAAGCTTGTAGAGAACATAATGATCAGGATTACGATGGTAACTCCGATGCTGCTTGCGATTAAAACACTGCGTCCTCCAAACCTGTCGGAAAGGCCGCCGCCGATGGGCCGGGCGATGAACTGAAGGGTCATCGGTACGCCTACGACGATTCCGATGTCAACTTCACTGAAGCCCAGATCCAGCATCCGCAGGGGCAGGATGATCAGGATGATCATCAACGATGCGTTGCACAAAAATAAATTCCCGTACACGCCGATCAAAGGGTATATCACAGGAGGTCCTTTGGTTGAGAGTTGGTTGGTCGTGATGGGGCTCAATTGATCAACCTCTTACATCTTCCATATTAAGTATCAAGTCTTGTAGATCACCCGCTTGCCTTCAGGGATCAGCCAGCTCATGATCGCGGCGCCCACCAGGATCAGAATCCCTACCTGCAGGATTAAGCTATAGCTCCCCGTGGACTCGAAGACGAGAGCCGCCAGGTAGGTGCCGACAGCGCCGAAGATTTGATGCCCCATGGTGATCAGCCCAAGCAATGTTCCCACTGATTTGCTCCCAAAGATATCGCCTACCAGCGATGAGGTGGGGGGAGCGGAGGAGAAGCTCGATAAACCGTAAAGGACGGCAAAGATGAACAGGGTGGCTGTGCTTTGACTTGAAACGATCAACAGAAAGCTTAGCCCCCGGAGGATGTAGATGCTGCCCAGGGGAATTTTCCTGCCGAAGCGATCCGACAAGCTGCCTGTAGCCAGGAGCCCTAAAATATTGACGGCACCGATCACCCCTAAGGCCTGAGCGGCGACCATGGGCCTGATCCCCCAGTCGATGGCCATGATCACGAAGTGCATGTTGATGATGGCACCGGTGAAGCCGCAGCACATAAAAGAGCCCACCAGCAGCCAGAAGGGTCGGGTACGCATAGCTGCGCGGATCGGAACGCGGACTTCGTCGTCGTGACGGGCTGCTCCTTGGCTGGTGATGCCTGTGCCGCGATCCACCGCTTGCTGCTGCGTTGGTAACGGTCCCACGGCCGCCCCAGGACCTTGTTTTTCGGACGGGACAGCGGGTACCCCATCGGGAAGAAGATTCATATCCGCGGGGTTGTTCCTGACCAAGGCGAGGATCATCGGAAGCAAGGGCACCAAGAGAAGAATCCCCATAACCAGGAAAGCGTACCGCCAATCCACAGTCAAAACGAGCCACATGCTCAAAGGGGGAAAGATGAGGCGTCCAATCGACCCACCGGCGTTGGCGGCACCAATGGCGGTGCCCTTTTTTCTGCGAAACCAGCGGGATAGCAGAACCGCGGTCGGAACGGTTCCCAATGCGCCGAAGCCAATCCCGGTAAACAGTCCGACCAGCAGGTGAACATGCCAGAGTTTGGTGGAATAAATCATCCCGATCATTCCCACCGCCATCAGGATGGTGGCAATGGAAAGAATCACCCGGGAATGATACTTTTCCATCAGGGTTCCGGCAATAGGTTGAGTCAGGCCGTAAACGATGGTAAAG
>JACPQU010000089.1 GCA_016190305.1 Bacillota bacterium | reverse complement strand
GGAGTTGCACCCGATCCAGATGAACAAGCTGCTCAAGGTGCTTGAGGATCGAAAAGTTTTTCTCGAGAGCGCCTACTACAGTTCCGAAGATCCCAATGTACCCCAGCATATCCACGACATCTTCCAGAACGGTCTGCCCGCGGATTTCCGGCTTGTAGGGGCCACCACCCGGATGCCCCACGAGATCCCGCCGGCTATCCGTTCCCGGTGTTTGGAGATCTTCTTCCGGCCCTTGACCGCTGAGGAACTGGGTCTCATCGCTTTGAACGCGGCGGCCAAAATTTCCTTCAGCCTTGAAGATGGGGCCCTGCAAGCGATCCGGAACTACGCGGGCAACGGGCGCGAGGCTGTGAACATTATCCAGATCTCGGCGGGGCTGGCCTGGGATCGGAAAGAAGACGGGATCAAGGCTGGGGACGTGGAATGGGTGATCAATGCCAGCCAGATCTCCCGGCGCCCGGAGAAGAGGGTGCCGACCGTGCCCCACGTCGGCTACGTCAACGGCCTGGCGGTGTTTGGCCCCAACCAGGGGACCGTGGTGGAGATCGAGGTTTGCACCCTCCACGTGGGTAATATCGGGGGCTCGATCAACGTCACCGGGATGGTGGAGGAGGAGGAGATCGGGGGTCCGGGCCGTACGGTGAGGCGGAAGAGCAGCGCCAAAGGTTCGGTGGAGAACGTGGTCACGGTGCTGCGCCACTGCCAGTCGCTGGATCCCAGGGACTACGACATCCACGTCAACTTCCCCGGCGGGGTGCCCATCGACGGTCCCTCCGCCGGAGTGGCCATCGCCACCGCGGTCTACTCCGCCATCACCGGCACCCCGGTTCGGCATGGGGTGGCGATGACCGGCGAGCTTTCTATTCGCGGGACCATCCGTCCGGTGGGAGGTGTACCGGCCAAGATCCGGGCCGCCCGGGAGGCCGGAGCCCATACGGTGCTCATCCCCAAGGAGAACTGGCAGGAGATTTACGCCGACGGGGCCATGGGCATCCAGGTCGTTCCGGTTTACTCCCTGGACGAGGTGCTGGACCGGACCCTCTGCTCTTCCGAGGAATCGGCCGGCAAGGCTCCGCTGGAGAAAAACATGCCGGTGGTTCTGAGTGCGGCCGGGGTATCCAAGAAGCAAGTAGTTTTAAACTGAACAGACCAGGCTGAACAAGACCATCCCGCCGGGTCTTAGTCCCCGTTGCAGGCTCCTGTTTGGGTTACAGGCTCCTGCTCCAGCCAAGACATCCCAGCAACTGGGGCTGGGGGAATCTTTCCTGAAAAATGCGGTAATAAAGGAGTTCTTCCTTGGACTTGAAGTCATGCCTCGGATGCTCCGGATCGGACCCTTTTTGTGTCTCCGCGATCCTGTACCGCTCGGACTCGAACTCTCCGTCGCTGATCTGATCCTCGGCGTACTCCACGAGAATCTCGGCGGTCCCCGTTCCGATCGCGAACTTTTCCTTTCGACGCCAGGCGATATCCCCCGGAAGATACTCCTCTGCGAGCTTGCGCAGGATCCACTTCTCGATCTGCCCGGGCCCGTGGATCTTCAGGTCATCGGCCAGGTGGAATCCCAGGTCCACCACCTGGAGGTCGAGGAAAGGAACCCTTCCCTCCAGGGAATTGGCCATGGTCAGCCTGTCCAGCCGCTGAAGGTTGGTATTGTGCAAGGCCCTGGTGATTGCGTAAAGCTCCTGGCCCAGGTCGGGGACCGACGCATCCTTTAGGTAGTGATAGCCGCCGAAAAGCTCATCCGCTCCTTCACCGGAGAGAACCACCTTCACCCACTCGCGGGCCAGCCTGGAGACCAGGAAAGTGGGAACGGCGCTCCGGACGAGAGCCGTGTCGAAGGACTCCAGGCGGTGAATGACTTCTCTGAGGGATCCGATGATCTCGTCCGAACCATAGGTCAGGACGTGATGGGCTGTACCCAGGTGGGCGGCCACCTGCCGGGAGGCCTCCAGGTCGGGACTCCCCTCACAGCCGACGGCGAACGAATGGAGCACGGGGGCCGTGGTCAGTCTCCTGGCGACGGCCGATACCAGGCTGCTGTCGAGGCCCCCGCTGAGAAAGACCCCCACCGGAACGTCGGCGAGCAGCCTCTTGGCCACGGCCTGCTCGAAACGCTCCTTCAGTTCCTGGACGGCTTTTTCAGGATCCGAAAGCTCCTGTTTGGGCCTGGGGACCTCGTAGTACCGGCGGAGACCCTGCCCGGTACGGTACCAGTGGCCCGCGGGGAACTCCAGCACCTCCGAGGTCGCTTCCAGAAGCCCTTTGATCTCCGAGGCGAAGTGAAGGGTGCCGCCGGTGTCCCTGCCGTAATAAAGCGGTTTGATCCCCAAGGGATCCCTGGCCAGAAAGAGGCCTTTCCCGTCCCAGACGGCCAGGGCGAACATGCCGTCCAGTTCCCGCACCATTCCAGGGCCCTTCTCCTCGTAGAGGTGCAGGATCACCTCGCTGTCGGTCCGGGTACGGAACTGGTGCCTTGGTTCCAGGTCCCGGCGGAGTTCCCGGTAATTGTAGATCTCCCCGTTGAATACCATCCAGGCGGTGCCGTCTTCATTGGCCAGTGGTTGCCGTCCGGCGGAGGAGACGTCGATGATGCTGAGCCGGTTGTGGCCCAGGACCACTTCCTCACTCTGGAAGAGCCCCCGGTCATCCGGACCCCGATGCTCCGTAACGGCCAGCATGGCCTGTACGGTTTCAGGCCCGGCTCCCGGCCCGAGGCTTCCCGCAATCCCGCACATGATTTCAACCCCTTGCCCGCATGCTTCGTTGATTTGTCGTTGCTGATTGGACGGTATAAGGTCATGTTACCATTGCCGTCAACCGCCAATCCAAACCGCCGTTCGAAGCTATCTGCCGAATAGCCCAATAATTACATAAAGGAACCGATCTTCGAGTGTCCAATTTCTAGGGTCAACGGCGGACGAGCCGGTGCGGTAAACCCGCCGTCCTGCGTCATCGTCCAGCCTGGATGACACCCCGAAAGATGAATTACGCCTGCGGAACGAGCGGTGTTTGTGAGCGGGCAGCACAAGCTGTTCCTCGTCGGTGCTCCTCAATGGTGAGGAACTGCACTCGAATTCGTCCTAAAGACCAGCTTGGCCTTCCTTGCGCGCGACGATCGTTTTACCGTAAAATGTTTTAGAGTCTTATTTCAGCGCAAGGGGTCGAGAAGCAAGAACCCTAGGGAGAGGAGGTTCTTCTCGATGCCTACCCGAAAACTGCCCCTTCTCCCGCTCCGCGGGATGCTGGTTTTCCCTCACATGGTCTTGCACCTTGATGTCGGACGCCAGCGTTCGGTCGCCGCCCTCGAGCAGGCGATGGTCGAAGACAGCGCGTTGCTGCTGGTGAGCCAGCGCGACCATCGCGTCGACGATCCCGAGCCGGACGATCTTTACGAGGTAGGGACCGTGGTCCAGGTCCGGCAGCTCCTGAAGCTTCCGGGCGGGACCTTGCGGGTGCTCGTGGAGGGTGTGAGCAGGGCCAGAATCCAGAATTACGTGAGCAAGGACCCCTTTTACCGCGTGGAGATCAAGGAACTGGAGGAATCCATTCCGGAAAACACGGAGACTCAGGCCTTGATGCGGAGTCTCGCCCATCAGTTCGAACAGTACGTCAAGCTCGGCAAGAAAATTCCGGCCGAAACCGTGGTCTCGGTGGTCAGTATCGAAGAGCCCGGACGGCTGGCCGATGCCATCGCTTCCCATCTCCAGCTCAAGCTTGCCGATAAGCAGGCCATCCTCGAGGCGTCCAACCCTCGCGACCGGCTGGAGAGGCTCTCCACCTTCCTTTCACAGGAACTGGAGATCCTGGAACTGGAGAAGAAAATCAACGTGCGGGTCCGGAAGCAAATGGAGAAGACGCAGAAGGAATACTACCTGCGGGAGCAGATGAAGGCCATCCAGAAGGAGCTCGGAGACCGAGACGACAAGACGAACGAGGTCGAGGAGCTCCGGCAGAAGCTGGAGGAGCTGGATTTGCCGGAGCAGGTGGCGGAAAAGGTGAACAAGGAGATCGACCGCCTGGAGAAGATGCCTGCGGCGGCAGCCGAGGCTGTGGTGGTCCGCACTTACGTGGACTGTCTCATGGCCCTGCCGTGGACGACGGAGACCACTGATCGCGTCGATCTGGACCTGGCCCAGGAGATCCTCGACGAGGATCATTACGGGTTGGTCAAGGTCAAGGAACGGATCCTGGAGTACCTCGCCATCCGGCAGCTCACCAACCGGATGAAGGGCCCCATCATCTGTTTCGTCGGCCCTCCCGGCGTGGGCAAGACCTCCCTGGCCAAGTCCATCGCGCGGGCCCTGGATCGGAAGTTCGTACGCATCTCCCTTGGCGGGGTGCGCGATGAGGCGGAGATCCGAGGCCACCGCAGGACCTACGTCGGCGCGTTGCCGGGGCGGATCATCCAGGGGATGAAGCAGGCCGGATCCCGCAATCCGGTGTTCCTGATGGACGAAATCGACAAGATGAGCAGCGACTTTCGGGGCGATCCCTCCTCGGCTCTCCTGGAGGTGCTCGACCCCGAGCAGAACAACGCCTTCAGCGACCATTACGTCGAGTTGCCTTACGATCTCTCGCGGGTGCTCTTCATCACCACCGCCAACGTCCAGTACGCCATCCCCAGGCCCCTCCTGGACCGGATGGAAGTCATCCACATCCCGGGCTATACCGAAGAGGAGAAAGTCAATATCGGCACCCGATTTCTCGTGCCGAAACAGCGGACCGACCACGGGCTGACCGATCAGGACCTCTCCATCTCGGAGAAGAGCATCCGGGAAGTGATCAGGCGCTATACGCGCGAAGCCGGAGTTCGAAACCTGGAACGGGAGATCGCCGCCATCTGCCGGAAAGTGGCGCGCAAGGCGGTCGCCAAAGACCGGGGAGGCCGGAACTTCGTCATCGGCCGGCACAACCTGAAGCAGTATCTGGGGATCCCGAGATACCATTACGGCGTGGCCGGGGGGAAGGACGAGGTGGGGGTGGCCACCGGTGTCGCCGTCACCGAGGTCGGGGGCGACATCCTCGCCGTGGAAGTCACCCTGTTGAAGGGAAAGGGAAACCTGATCCTGACCGGCAAGCTGGGCGAAGTGATGCGCGAGTCGGCGCAGGCGGCCTTGAGCTATATCCGGTCAAGGTACCGGGAACTCGGCCTGGAGCCCGACTTCTACGAAAAGTACGATATCCATATCCATGTGCCGGAGGGCGCCATCCCCAAGGACGGTCCCTCGGCGGGGATCACGATGGCCACCGCCCTCGCCTCCGCCCTGTGCCGCCGCCCGGTTCGCCGGGATGTGGCCATGACCGGGGAGATCACCCTGCGAGGCAGGGTGCTGCCGGTCGGCGGGATCAAGGAGAAGGTCCTCGCCGCCCACCGGGCTGGGGTGCAGATGGTGATCCTTCCGGCGGAGAACGAGAAGGACCTTGAGGAGATTCCGGCCAACGTAAGCCGGAAGCTGGAGTTCGTCCTGGTGGATCACATGGATGATGTTCTGAGCTACAGCCTCGTTGATTACCAGGTGATGCCCAACATCGAGGTTGGAGAGTCCGACCTGGAGTCCCTCGGCGCCGCCGAGATCCAGTGACACAGGACCGGAATCCTTCGGCCGGCGGCGATTCGAGCGCCGCCGGTCAGTACCATTGGACCGCCGCCGGGCCTCCGGCGGCACCCCCTGAGGTGGCCCTGGCCGGCCGCTCCAACGTGGGGAAATCGTCGTTGCTCAACATGATTGCCGGAAGACGCCTGGCAAGGAGCGGTAAAACCCCCGGGGTGACCAGGCGGGTCAACGTTTACCAGCTCCCGGATCTCAACCTGGTGGATCTGCCCGGATACGGTTACGCCCGCGCTTCCAAGACCCGCCGGGAGCTTTGGGGCCGGGAGATCGAACGCTATCTCCTCGGCAGCAAGGACCTTCGCCTGGTGATCTGCTTGGTGGACTCCCGCCACCCGCCGTCGGAACTGGACATCACCCTGCGGGACTGGTTGTCCCACCGGAACCTGCCCTTCGCGGTTACGGCGACCAAGGCCGACAAGGTTTCCCGCGGGGGGCGCCAGGCGGCGGAACGGACGATCCGGGAAACCTTGAGCTTGGGCGAAGAGGTGCCCTTGATTTTCACATCCACCGTGACCGGTGAGGGGAGGGAGGAGCTCTGGCGGCTCATCCAGGAGGCGGCAGCCGCTCCTCGCCAGGTTCCTACCCGTCTTCCCCAGCCCCCGGGTGTTTCTCCATCTCCTCCCCTCGAATCCTGAGTGATCCGCCCGGCCGAGGCTTGATCCCCCGGATTTTTAGAAAGCTTTTCGATCACTACGGGCCGCAGCACTGGTGGCCCGCCGCCACCCCCTTCGAGGTCGCCGTCGGGGCCATCCTCACCCAGTCGGTGAGCTGGGCCAACGTGGAGAAGGCCATCGCCAATCTCAGGAGGGAAGGTCTCCTCGAACCCCAGACTATCCACGCCTTTGCGGATTCCTCCCGCGGCGAGGAGCGCCTGGGCGAGTTGATCCGTCCTTCGGGGTATTTCCGGGTCAAGGCCCGCAAGCTGCTCTCCTTCAGCGGGCATCTCCAGGCCCGGCACGGGGGCAGCCTGGATCGCCTCTTCGCCGCCCCCACCGGCGCCCTCCGCGCCGAGATCCTCGGGATCTGGG
>JACPQU010000083.1 GCA_016190305.1 Bacillota bacterium | reverse complement strand
CCCTACCTGACGCCCGGTGCGATCCTGGTTTCGGCGGCCAAGGGGCTGGAGCTGGAGAGCTGGAAGCGGATGTCCGAGGTGATCGCGGAGGAGATCCCGGGCAGTACCGGCAGGATCGCCGTCCTCTCCGGACCCAACCATGCGGAGGAGGTCGGTCGCGGGGTACCCAGCGCCACCGTGGTGGCCTCCGATAGTCCAGACGCTGCGAGGGAGGTTCGGGAGGCCTTCGGGAGCCTCTCTTTCCGGGTTTACACGAGTCCCGATCTGGTCGGGGTGGAACTGGGCGGGGCCTTCAAGAACATCATCGCCCTTGCCTGCGGAATCGCCGAGGGACTTGGCCTCGGAGACAATACCAGGGCGGCCTTGATGACCCGTGGCCTGGCCGAGGTGGCCAGGCTGGGCGTGGCGATGGGCGGCAGGGCGGAGACTTTCGCGGGGTTGAGCGGCGTCGGGGATCTCATCGTCACCTGCACCAGCGGTTTCAGCCGTAACCGGAGGGCCGGGGTGGCGATCGGGCGGGGCCGATCTCTGGCGGAAACGCTGGAGGAAACCCGGATGGTGGTCGAGGGGGTTTTTGCCACGCAGGCGGCCCGGGCGCTGTCCGAACTGTACCAGGTGGAGATGCCCATCGCCCGAGAGACTTACGCGGTCCTTTTCGAGGGGAAAAATCCCCAAGCCGCGGTGCGGGACCTGATGATTCGGCCCCCGGCGGACGAGATCACCTGGTTGGAAGAAGTTCCTCCGGCGAGACGTCCTTCCTGACCACCGCCGGAACCCCCATCACGACCTTACCCGCGGGAACATCCCTGGTCACCACCGCTCCGGCGGCGATCAGCGCCTCCGCCCCGACGGTGATCCCCGGGAGGAGCACCGCCCCGGCGCCGATCCGGGCGCGGTCGTGGATCACGGGCCCTTTGCGTTCCCTCAGGCGCTTTTCGGTCCGCCCCATGTATTGATCGTTGGTGGTGACGACCATGGGAGCGATGAAGACGTCCTCCCCGATGGCGCTGAAGGCCGTGACGTAGCAACCGGTTTGGAGCTTGGTACGGTTCCCGATGATGCTGTCGTTCTCCACGGTGACGCCGCGTCCGACGATGACCCGCTCGCCCAGGCTGCAGCGCTCCCGGATCTGGGCCGAATCCGCCACGAAACATTCCTCGCCCAGGGAGGTGCCGGCGTAAAGGATCGCACCGATCCCGATCTGGGAGCGTGGGCCGATCCGGAGGGGGGGCAGGACCGGATCGACGTTCAAGGTGCTGGTGGCCGCGGCGCGCGGCTGGACTCCGAGCACCGAACGGTCAAGGATGGAAACAGCTTCACCGATGACGGTTCCCGGGTGGACGATCACCCCGTGGCCCAGGCAGACCCCGTCCCCGATCACGCATTCTTCCGAGACGATCACCCCGTGACCGAATCGGCATCCTTGCCCCACCCGGGCCCTGGGATGGATTCGGGCGGCATACTCATCCTGGTGATTCAGCTTGGATTTCCTCCTTGGGTTCGCATCCGCCATCCTGGGTTCGGATCCAGCCAACCCTTATCCGCTATCCGCCGCCGGCCAGGGTGACGGGACTTCCCTTCCGGGCTGATTCCTGGAGGGCGACGATCAACTCCAGGACCTTTCGCGCCTCCTCTCCGTCCACCAGGGGACGGCGCCGGTCGAGCAGGGAGGCGCACAGATCGGCGATCACGGCGGCATGGCCCCTCCAGGTGGGAAGGTCCGGGAGGGCGTCAGCTACCCTGCCTTCGCCGGGTCCTGCGAACCGCCAGGTGACGATCTCCTTGAGGGAAGCGCCGCCGAGAACAGCGGTACCGTTTTCTCCGAAGACGGCCAGGGATTCCTCCAGGTTTTCCGGGTAGACCGTGATCGACGCCTCCAGCACGCCGAGGGCCCCGCCCCCGAATCTCATGATTCCGGCCGCCGTGTCCTCGGTTTCGATCCGGCGCAGACGGGTGGTCAGGTAGGCGGACGCCGACTCCACCGGGCCCATGGTCCAAAGGAGAAGGTCCAGGCAGTGGATAGCCTGGTTGAAAAGCAACCCTCCGTCCATTGAAGTGGTACCCCGCCAGGGGGATGCATCGTAATAGGACTGGGGACGGTGCCACCGGAGGAGCGCGGAGGCATGAGTGAGCTTGCCGAAGGCCCCGGCCTCCAGGGCGCCACGGAGTCGTCCGACCGCCGGTTGAAAGCGGTGGGGATGCACTACCCCCAGGATGACTCCCGCCGAGCGGCAGGTATCAATGAGGGTGTCGGCTTCGGAAAGGGAGAGGGCCATCGGTTTCTCGACCAGCAGGTGCTTTCCGGCTTGCGCGGCGGCCTCCACCAGGGGAAGGCGGAGCCCGCTGGGGGTGCAGATCGCCAGCACCTGAACCGCGTCGCGCTCCAGGAGGTCGGAAAGATTGGGATCGTGTTCGGCGCCGAATTCCCGGGCCAGTTCTTCAGACCTGCGCTGATCGGGATCATACGCCGAAACCAGCCGGGCCACGCCGGCCGCCTGGAGGACGCGAAGCGCCTCGGCGTGCTTTCGGGCGGCGTGGCCGCAGCCGGCCAATCCAAAGCCGATCATGGACTCACTCCCTGAGGTGGTCCTCATCCGTTGCCCCTCTTCCAGACGTTCGGATCTCCTTGCGCTTCGATCTCCTTTCGGTTCGTGCCGGGATCTTCCCTTCCACGGGCCCTGTCAGCCTTGGACCCCTTCGGACGGACGGGCTTAAGAGACAAGCCTCCGCCGAAGCCGCCCCCTGACGCCGTTGAAGGTTCCGATCCCATTTCAATTTCATAGAATAGTCTGCAACGAGAAGGTCATTCACTGGCGTTGAGGCTCATACCATGAACAGGAAACGGTGAGGACCGAAGGAGGCTTCGGACCATGGAAAAGTTTGATCTCTTAAGGGACATCGTTCAGAGGACCGGCGGAGACATCTACATCGGCGTGGTGGGTCCCGTGAGGACCGGAAAGTCTACTTTTATCAAGAAATTCATGGAACTTCTTGTCTTGCCCCACATCTCCGATGCCAATTCCAGGGAGCGGACCAGGGACGAACTGCCTCAGAGCGGCAGCGGCCGGATGATCACGACCACGGAACCCAAGTTCATTCCGGATGAAGCCGTTCAGATCACCCTGAAGGACAACATCACCTTCAAGGTGCGCCTGGTCGATTGCGTCGGCTATACTGTTCCAGGCGCCATCGGCTACGAGGAGAACGAGGGCCCCCGCATGGTCCTGACCCCTTGGTCGGACGAAGCCATTTCGTTCGAGGATTCCGCCCGGATTGGAACCCACAAGGTGATTGACGAGCACTCGACCATCGGCCTGGTGCTCACCACCGACGGAAGCATCGGGGATCTGCCGAGGTCCGGCTATGAAAAGGCCGAGGAGCAAGTCGTGGGGGAATTGAAAGAACTGGATAAACCTTTCGTGATCATCCTCAACAGCACCCAGCCGTCGGCCCCCGCGACCATCGACCTCAAGGAGAGGCTGGAAGCGAAATACGACGTCCCGGTGCTGCCGGTGAACTGCGCCCAGTTGACGGCGGATCACATCTACGCCATCCTGCGGGAAGTTCTCTACGAGTTCCCCGTCCACCAGGTGGCGATTAACCTCGCCGACTGGGTGGAGGAACTGGATCCGGCCCACTGGCTGAAGTCCTGGGTGGATGAAGCCGTGCAGCGTTGCGTGGAAGCCATCAAGAGGGTCAGGGATGTGGACGGCGCCACCCAGAACCTGTCGCGGCACGATTTTGTGGAAGAGGTCCGCCTTACCGAAATGGACCTCGGCTCCGGCCTGGCGACAGTGGAGGTCGATCTCCCAGAGAACCTGTTCTTCCGCGTCCTGTCCGAGGCCTCCGGGATCCAACTGGAGGGGAAGGTGGACCTGCTGCGGCGGATCCGCGACCTTGCCGAGGCCAAGAAGGAATTCGACCGGCTCGCCGTCGCCCTGCAGGAGGTAAAGGAGACAGGTTACGGGGTGGTGCCTCCGAGCCTCGATGATATGGCCTTCGAGGAGCCCGAGATCATCAGGCAGGGCAACAGGGTCAGCGTCCGCCTGCGTGCGAGCGCTCCCTCGCTGCACCTGATCCAGGTCAACGTCGAATCGGAGATGTCACCCGTCCTGGGCAGCGATCGCCAGGGAGAGTTCATCGTTCAATACCTGCTGACCGAGTTCGAAGATGAACCGCACCGGCTCTGGGAGGCGAACATCTTCGGCAGGAGCCTCAGCGAGTTCGTCAAGGCCGGCTTGAAGAGCAAGCTGCACGGGATGCCCGATAATGTCAAGGATAAGCTCCAGCAAACCCTTCAGCGGATCGTCAATGAAGGCAGCGGCGGTCTGATCGCCATCGTGCTCTAACCGCGGGTTCCGATTCCGGCCGGACCAAGGTATATCGGGCCGATCCCCGAGGCGCGGGGCGGTAATCCGCCCCGCGCTTTGATTAGGGGGATTGATCGCCTCCAGGAGGTGATGTCCATGCCCCGTTTCAAGGTCTGCCTTGATGCGGGCCATTAGCACGGCGGAGATGACTGCGGCGTCCGCGGGTACCGGGGACTCCTGGAGAAGGACATCACCGTGGACGTGGTGGAACGCCTTGCTCCGTGGCTGGCCGTGGCCGGTCTCGAGGTGGTGCGCACCCGGGAGGGAGACGAGAATGTCACCGTCTCGGAGCGGTGCCGCCGAGCCCAGGCCGGGCGGCCTCAAATCCTGATCAGCATCCATTGCGGGAGTTCGGCCGGTTTTACCGAACATGGACTGGTGGTGGCTTCCGCTTTCCGTTCACAACAGAGCCGTTTTCTGGCAGGCGCCATTCATACTTACCTGGCGTATCTCGGACTCCATGACGGCGGGATCAAGGAGGATGTCCTCAACAGTTTTCGGGATCTGGAAGCGATTTCGGCCACCGTATTCTTAGGTTACCTGACCAATCCCGGTGATGAGGCGCTGCTTGCCCAGGCCAAGTTCCGGGAGCATTCCGCGAGATTGATCGCCGACTCGTTGTGCCGGTACTTTGGGATACCGGGACCGGTTAGCGCGCTGAAAAAGCTGGGTATGTCCAACGGGTTGATGTATTCCGGCCAAAACACGGATACTCCACGCCCATCCGGACGGCAGGGTGACGAGGGAATGGCTCCGGGAGAGATCGCCGGCTGGACCCAGTGGTACAACCCGGTTTCCCTCCTGGAGATGGCCCGCCTGGGATATATGATTGCGAATAGTTTGGGCGTCTTGGCACCCGAAGCAGGGGTGGAACTGAAGATTCGGCAGGGGGAGAGAGCGGCGGGTGTCATGAGGCTCCCTTCAAGAGTGGAGCCCTTGCCGAAAGCGGCGGAATCAAAAAAGCAGGGCTATAAAGAGCCGTACTCTAAAGAGCTGGTCACCCAGGATGATCAGGGCATAGAAAGAGAAACGACGGCGATACTTGATCAAAACATTGCCACCCCAGTTTTGCCAGCCCGGCAGAGGGAGATGGAACACGGTCGGGGCAAGATGAAAAAAGCCTTAATCAGCCTGTTCAGGGGTGGGCGTAAAGTCCAAGGTTAGAGACGGAATCCGTCCACGGGATCACGAAATGTCGAAACCTTCCCACGGAAGTCGAACTCCCCGGAGAGAAACCCTTTAGCAGGCCACAAGCCGGGAAACTGGCATGCCGGGGCAGCCCTATGGG
>JACPQU010000082.1 GCA_016190305.1 Bacillota bacterium | reverse complement strand
TTCAGCCTCACCAAACGGGAACGCACGCTCCCGTCGTAAAGGCGGTCTCCCAGCTTGACCACCACGCCCCCCAGGAGGTCCGGATCGATGACCTGCTTCAAGCGAACCGTCATCCCCAGTGCCCGGTTGAACCGGCCGGCCAGGTCTTCAAGCTGCCGCCCGTCCACCGGAACCGCCGAACGGACCTCGGCTTCCACGACTTTCCTGGCCTCATCGGCCGCCTGCCTGAACGCGGCCAGGATCGCCGGGAGGTGGGCCTCCCGCCGCCTTTTGAGCATAATCTGCAAGAAAGCCCTGACGGTTCCGGAGATCCGGCCCTGGAACACCTTGTCAAGAGCCTCGAGTTTCCTCTCCGGGGAAATCAACTTGTGCAGGACGAGGCGCTGCAGCCCGGCGTCGGCGGCCAGGGTTTCGTGGATCAGTTGGAGCTCCTGCTGCAGTTGATCCACCGTTCCCCGCTCCCGCCCGATGGCGAAAAGGGCCTGGGAATACCGCCTGGCGACGGCGTCACCGATCACTGGGCCTCGCCTGCCTCTTCCAGGAACTCCTGCACCAGCCGGCGGTGATCCTCCGGCTGGAGATTCTTCCCGATCACGCGGCCGGCTGCGGCCACGGCCAGCCCGGCCACCTCGGCCTTGAGCTCGGCGATGGCCTTGTCCTTCTCCCGGGTGATCGTGTGACGAGCCTTTTCCATGTATTCATCGGCTTGCTTCCGCGCTTCTTCCATAATTTGGCTCCTGGTTTCATCGCCGAGCTTGACCCCGCGCGCGACGATTTCAGAGGCCTCTTTCCGGGCCTCCCGGAGCCTGGCCTCGTATTCTTCCTTTAAATGTGCGGACTCTTTGCTCGCCCTGTCTGCGCTCTCCAGGTTGCCGGCGATGTCCTTCTCGCGGCGTTCCATCATTCCCAGCAGGGGGCGGTAAAGGAACTTCCTCAAGATGGCTAAAAGAACCAAAAAGTTCACAATCGACCAGATCAGCTTGCTCAGGTCGATCTCCACAGCCCGCTACCCCCTTCCCATCCGTCCTTCCGCTTGATGCGGCGGCCTTAAAGCTTGCCCATCAGCTGGAAGGCGATCAGCAGACCGTAGATCGTCAGTGCCTCCATAAAAGCCAGGGCGATGATCAGGGTGGTCCGGATGGATCCGGTGGCCTCGGGCTGCCGCCAGATGGCATCCATAGCCTGCGCGGAGGCGCGGCCCTGGCCCAAGGCGGTGAAGGCACCGGGAAGAGCCACGGCAAGAGCGATGGCGATGGCGATTAAACCTTCAGACATGATGACAACTTCCTCCCTTCGAGTAACCGGTGGCGGTCACCGGCCTCCTTCAACTATCTTTCGGCCTCCGGCTCCCGCGCAACGGCCGGGAGCCGGGCCGTTCCTTCTGCTAGTGATGGCCGGCCTCGGTGGCGGACGAGATATAGATCGCCGCCAGGAGGGTGAACACGAAAGCCTGAATGAACCCGAACAGCAGGCTGAGAGCCATAATCGGGATCGGCACCAGGAAGGGGATCATCCCCAGGAAGACCGCCAGGAGCAGTTCCTCGCCGAAAATGTTGCCGAAAAGACGGAGCGACAGCGAAAGGGGCTTGACGAACTCCTCCAGGACGTTCAGGGGCAGCAGCACCGGGGACGGCTGGATGAAGTGCTTGAGGTAAGCAGTTCCTCCTTCACGCAGGCCGAAGTAGTGCACCGAGAAGAAGACGATGATCGCCAGCCCGGCGGTGATGCTCCAGTTGCTGGTGGGAGGCATGAAACCGGTCAGCACCCCCGCGCCGGGAAGCAACCCGCTGTAGTTGGAAATGATGATAAAGATAAAGAAGGTTGCCAGAAGCGGGAAGTACTTGCGGGCCTGATGGGGGCCCATGGCGCTTTCGAAGAGGCCGAGGAGGGCTTCGAAAAGCATCTCCATCAGGTTCTGAATTCCCCGGGGGATGAGACGCACCCTTCGCGTCGCGAGGAAGGCGATGACCATGATCAGGAGCATGATCGCCCAACTTGTGGTGGTTTCGGCGAAGACCTTCAAGCCGAGCCCCGGGATCGTAAACAGGGCGGTCGAAGCATGTCCACCGGCGGTTTCGGCCGCGGCGAGAGGCCCCAGCAAGCCTATTCCCCCCCCTTGTTACGGCTGAAAACTGCTCTAACAACCAAAACGTTTCGCGCCATCGTCAGCCCGATGGCCGTGGCCAGCAAGGCCGAAGGATCAAACAACTTGAACGCGATGAACAAGGCCAAGAAGTTGGTTGCCAGCCTCACCAGGTAGCGGCCCATCACCGTGCGTTGAACGGTCTCGGACGGTTGGTTCCCGCTGCCGCGTATGGCTTGCCAGACGATCAGATGATTAAACGCACTTACGGCGGCGCCGAGCAAAAAGCCCTCGGCAATGGGCCACAGGTTCACCCTTGGTCCCCAGGCCCCTTTTCCAATCGCTCAAGCTGGTAAAAAAGATTCCGAAACGCCACGATGATTCCAAGGACGATGCCGACCAAGGTCAGGTAAGGTTCGGTCCCCAGTCTCCGGTCCAGGTAACCGCCGCCGTACAGCCCCAGCAGGATGGCCGCGGCGGTCGTGGTACCGAAGGTGAAAGCCAAGGCGACGTATCGGACGGCCCGGTAATCCTTCATTATAAGGCGGCAGCTCTCTTCCGCTCCCCGGAGCCTGTCTACAAACCGAACCCATTATATCCTAGGGTATCAGAGTTTGTAAACGTTTTCACAAACCCGCCGGCAGGCCGCCGGATGATCCATAGAACAGATTTCGAAGGAAGCAAAGCACCCGGTTGCGTAATTAATGAGTGTTCCAAACCCGGTGTTAAAACGGCTAATAATTATAAAAGAAAGTGAGAAAAGAATACACCATCGTTCCGGACGAATCCTAGGTCACAAACCCACCCTGCCACTCCCGGCACCAGTCCCGCTCCCGGCGCTGTGCCAGGAAAACTCTCCCACACTCTCGGCCCGCTTCCATCCGGAACGAAACAGGGGGTTTTCTCTTGGCCAACCCGTCCATCGCACCAGCGAAACAACCGGTAGAAGAAGATCTCTGGATCCCCAGCGTCTGTTACATGTGCTACAATTCCTGCCGGATCAGGGTGCATCGGGTCAACGGAGTCATCGTGGGGATCGAGGGAAACCCCGGCAACCCCAACAACGGCGCCCGCGTCTGCGCCAAGGGCCGTGCAGGCTTCATGAGTTGCTATAACCCCCAACGTCTTACCAAGCCCCTGAAGAGGACCAATCCGCAGAAGGGATTTGGTGTGGATCCCGGGTTCGTCGAGATCACCTGGGAGGAAGCCATGGACACCGTGGTGGAGAAGCTCAAGGAGGTACGCGCCAAAGATCCGCGGGCCCTGATGTTCGCTACCTTCGATACCCACATCCTGAGCACTTACGTCTTCGCCTGGATCGGCGCCTTCGGATCCCACAACTTCACCGCGGGAGCGGCGGGCTGGTTCTGCGGAGCTTCCCTCCACCCCATCACCTGGCTTTTCCACGGCAGCTTCTATCCCGTCCCCGACCTGGATCACGCCCGTTACCTCATGGTCTTCGGAACCCAGAAGGGACACGGGATGAGCGTCAATCCCATGCACGAATCCATTCGGATGGCCGAGGCCAAGGCCAAAGGGCTTCACCTGACCGTCGTCGATCCCTGGCTCAACCAGACGGCGGCCTGCGCCCAGGAATGGGTTCCCCTCCGGCCGGGGACGGACGGAGCCCTTGCGCTCGGGATCCTGAACGAACTTTTAAATGAGCTTGGGATCTTCGACCGCGAGTTCATCCGCCGGCACACCAACGGGCCCTACCTGATCGGGCCGGATCAGAAGTTTCTTCGGGATCAGGACGGCAGGCCGCTGCTTTGGGATCCCTGCGCCGGGCAGGCCCGCCCCCTAACCGAGGTCGACGAGTTCGAACCGGCGATCGAGGGATCGTACGAGATCGATGGAGTCACCTGCCGGACCGGCTTTCAGATCCTGAAGGACCACGTCAGGTCTTACCCGGCCGGGAAGGTGGCGGAGATCACCACCGTTCCCGCCGGCACCGTCCGGCGGCTCGCCCGGGAAATGGGGGAGGCCGCCAGGATCGGCTCCACCATCGTCGTCGACGGGGTGGAACTGCCGCACCGGCCGGCGTCGGCCTGCTACAACCGGGGCATCTCCCAGCATAAGCACGGCATGCTCACCGCCCTGGCCATCCAGCTCATCAACGTGGTCCTGGGGGCGATGGACGTTCCCGGAGGAGCCATGGGGATCCTGTCGGCGGGGCCGAACTGGCTGCCGGAGGCGGACGAGGACGGGATGCTGGTGCCCTCCCCGCTGGCGGCCTTTATGGGCGTCCCCTACCCGCTCCGCCCGGCTCCCCCCCGGTACCGGATCCAGAGCCTGGAGATTAAGGAGCTCTTCCCGCTGAGCAACGGATCCCGTCCCATGCTGATCGAGACCCTGCTCGATCACGAGAAATACGGACTGCCCTACAAGCTCGAAGTGCTGATCCAGTGCCGGAACAACTTCCTCATGAACACGGCCGATCCGCGCAAGATCGCCGAGGCCTTCGCCAGGATCCCCTTCCACCTGTCCTTCGCCCAGACGATCGACGAGACGGTGGAGTTCGCCGACATCATCCTTCCGGATGCCCATTACCTGGAGGGCCTGGTCCCGCTGCCGGAGCGGACCGGGATCAACAAGGTCGTGGGATCCCACGACTGGTGCCATGCCCTTCGGCAGCCGGTCGTTGACCCGCCGGAGAGCGTTCGGAACTGGCATGAGATCCTCTTCGAACTCGCCGAGCGGCTCGGTTTCCGCGAGGAGTTCAACCGCCTCCTCAACGAGTACCTGCAGATCAAGGGTGAGTTCGCCCTGGACCCCGCGAAGCAGTACACGGTGGAGGAGTTCTCGGACCGCCTTCTGATGTCCCGGGCGGGCGCCGCCAACGGCTTGGAGACCTTAAGGGAAAAAGGATACGCGGTCCAGGCCAAGCCGGTCCAGGCGGCCTACCCCCGGCCGTTCACCCGGGGGAGAATGCCCCTCTACGTGGAGACCTTCGTGGTGGCCGGTGAGCGGATCCGGAGGGGGGCGTCGGAGCTGGGCCTCGACTTCTGGGAGACCGCCGACTTCCAGCCGGTCCCCGACTGGAGGCCCTGCCATGCCCACACGATGGATTCCCGGGAGTTCGACCTCTGGGTGATCAACTACAAAATGCCTTACCACTCCTTTTCCTACACCGCGGAAAACCCGTGGCTGAACGAGTTGACCGACCTGCACCCGCACCACCGGGGAATCATCATCAACGCCGAGACGGCCCGCCGGAAAGGGCTGAACGACGGCGACTGGGTCTGGTTGGAGTCCAGCGACGGCCTGAAGGTCAAGGGGCAGGTCTACCTGAGACAGGGGATCCACCCGGAGGTGTTGGCCACCGCCGGGATCCAGGGCCACTGGGGGAGGGGGCGCCCGGAGGGGATCAGGGGCAAGGGGGTCCACTTCAACGCCCTCGTCCACTTTACCCTGAAGAACCTTGACTACATGTCCGGCGCCCTCGACGCCTGCGTAAAGGTGAAGATCGTCAAGGCAAATTAGAAGGCGAATAGATGGAAGGTCAAAACGGCTGAGATACCTCGGCGCCGGCGCTTGCCGGCGCTTGTCTTATGGCACTTGTGATCTGCAATTGAAGGGTTTCCCCGGCATGGTATCGTCAAACCAGGTAGAGGCACCGAAGGAGTTGTCCGCTCCCGTGCAAGGCGACCATGATCTGGTGATGCTAGCCCGCCACGGGAGCCAGGAGGCGTTCGCCGCGCTGGTCGACCTGTATAAGAACCGTGTTTATCGAACGGTATTCCACATTATAGGGAACGAACAGGACGCGCAGGATCTCACCCAGGAACTGTTCCTGAAGCTGCACCGCAGCCTGAACGGCTTCAACGGAGCATCCGAGTTTACGACGTGGTTGCACCGGCTGACCGTCAACCTTGCCCTCGATCACCTGAGGGCCAGGCGGCGGAAACCCCTGCCGGTTTCCCTGGAAGCCGTATCCGATCAACCCGACGGCTCCAGCGGGATCGAAGCGGGGTTCCTGCGGCGTGAGCGAAACGAGGCGTTGGCGGCGGTCATGAAGAACCTGCCGCCGAAATACCGTCAGATCCTTCTGCTGCGCCACTATCAGCACTTGACTTACGCGCAGATTGCCGCCCACATCCGTGTCCCGGTCCGGACCGTCGAAACACGGCTGTACCGTGCCCGGGCCTTGCTGCGAAAGGCCTTGAGAGCAGCGGGGGAGGGAGCTTCGTCTTGAACTGCCGGGAAGCGTTGCAAAAACTGGAGGCTTACCTGGACGGGGAGCTCCAGGCTGAAGCGGGATCGGCCCTGGAGCAGCACCTGCGGGATTGCCCGGCGTGCTCAGCCGAATTGACGAAGCGCCGCGATCTGTTCGAATTGCTCGAAGACCTGGAACCGTCGCCCCTGCCTTTCGATTTCACCTCAACCGTTTTGAAAGGCCTGGACCACCATGCCCGGGGCGGTTGGTCCCTGCTTTGGCCCTGGCTTCGATTGCCCTGGTCGGGTCAGCAGTTCGTCAGTTTGACGTTTGCCGTGGGAACCACCGCCTGCCTGATGGCGGCTGTAACGGTGTTGTTCCGCTGGGGGAACCAAAGCGGCCTGCTGGCCGGTTTGGGCGATCGGTTCCAGGTTTTCTGGCTTGGAATATCCACCACCGTTTCCATCACCGGGACCTGGCTCAGCCAGGTTTGGTAAAGGAGGAATTTCTTTTGCAGGTATCCTGCGTCAACCACCCCGATCATTCCGCCGCCATTCTATGCACGGTATGCAAACGTCCCTTCTGCGATCAATGCCTGGTGCACCTCGAAACCGGCGCTCTTTGCAAAGCCTGTATGGCCGCGATCGTCAGAGGCCGGCCCCGGCCGGCCGGCGGTTTTATGCGCCTGGTGCTGTCCGTCGTTCCCGGCGCCGGTCACATGTACCTGGGACTGATGCAGCGCGGTTTGCAATTGATGGTCCTGACCATGCTGGGGAGCGTGATCATCGGCAGCCTTTTCGGTGGAATCGTGGCCTTGTTCATTGTGATCCCGGTATTCTTCAGCATTTTCGATGCCCGGGAGGCTCACCTGCGGCTGGCCCGCAGCCTGGAGGTGCCCGACCTGATCCTGGTGGACTGGCGGGCGGGCTGGAACACGCGGTGGCTTGCCTACGGCCTGATCGCCGCAGGCGCCGTCGCTTTGTACAATACCTTGCTGCACGACTTCCTGAGGATGCTTCTTCCCTCTTTTCAGCAGTACAGATACCTGGCGGGGACGATCCGGGGGACGACCCTGGGGCTGCTGACGCTGGGCGCCGGCCTGTGGCTGCTCAGGAGTCAGGCGAGGAAAGGGGATCAGACCTGATGACTTCGGCACAGGTCGTCTTCACCCGGCGCTTCGGAAGGATCCCTGTCGCCCTGGGGCTCATCGGTTACGGCGCGGCCCTCACCTCCGACCACCTGGGGCTCAGCAACGGAGCAACCGGGTATGCGCACAAACTATGGCCGCTTTTGCTAATCATCCTGGGGGTGGAGTACCTCTTTCGAATCGCGGCGGTTGAACGCCGAGGGTCTGCCGAGCACTCCGCGAACCTTCGGTTCGACCTTGGAGGGGCCTTGTTGCTTCTTTCCATCGTGTTCCTCAACGTCGCGGTCCTTTCACCGCAAAGCTGGCTGCAAACCGGGTGGATTCCGTTTTCCGACACCACCCTGACCCGAACCGAGACCGCGACCTACCCCGTGGCCGGAGTTGAAGAGGTCCAGGTGTTGATCCCGGCCGGCAGCATCGAGGTGCGGAGATCGAACGAGGGCGGGCAAGTGGCGGTGGAAGCGGAGTACAGGGTGCACGGGGTGGCGGCACAGGCGGATCGCATGGAACAAGCGCTGGACAGGTTCAGGCTGCGGACCGCCGAAGGCCCCATCCTGAGGCTTTCAGTGGAACAGCCGTCGGATGTCCGGAGCACCATCAAGTACGTGCTGCAGCTTCCGCCCGATCTCCGGTTCCGCGCCGAGGCGGGATCGGGCAGCATCCGGGTGCAGGATCATGCCGGCGAATTGGACTTGAGCACAGGCTCCGGCTGGATCATGGCCGAGGACGCCTCGGGCTCCCTGACCGCCCGCAGCGGCTCAGGCTGGATTAAGATCCGGGACTTCGACGGGCCGGTGGAAGCCCAAACCGGCTCCGGGATGATCTCAGCCGAAGCCGTGCGGGGAACCGTCGGGCTGAAGTCGGGTTCAGGCGGCATCACGGTGCGGGAGTTCCAGGGAGGAGCCCTTACGGCGACGACCGGGAGCGGCTACATCAACGCCGGCACGAGCACGCCACCGGAGGGTGACATCAGCTTGAAGGCGGGCAGCGGTGCGATCATGCTAAGGGTGCCGGTGAACAGCAACATGACGGTCGAGGCCAAAACCCTCAGCGGCAACGTGAGCGGCCCAGACTTTTTGACCCGAACCCGGAACGGGTCGATCCGGACCGGCTCAGGCACCCTGGGAGAGGGACGTCACCGGGTGGATTTGGAGACAGGTTCCGGCGTGATCACCTTGGCGTTTCAGTAGACACCTACCGGCGTTGTTGTGAGACTTCTGTTGGCGGCAACAATACCGGCCGGTGGCGCAGTCAGCAGTAAGTGGAGCGGAGTGGTTTTACACCCCCGGCTTAGGGTGTTGATCTTGCCGCACCCGGGCCGCCGGGAGGAGTGCCGGGCCTTCCCGCCGAGGATCCCAGTCGGCCGGGCGTTCGCCCAAGCCGAAGAAGTGCAGGATGGCCCTGGCCGTTCGCTCCGAGGCCCGGCCGTCGCCGTAAGGGCTCCCCGCTCCGGCCATACGGCGGTGGATCTCCGGGTCCCTGAGCACCCGCAGGGTTTCCTCCAGGACCGACTCCCGGGCGGTTCCTACGACCTTGACCCCCCCCGCGGCCACCGCTTCGGGCCGCTCGGTCACGTCCCGCGCCACCAGGACCGGCACCCCCAGGGCCGGGGCCTCCTCCTGAAGACCGCCGGAATCGGTGAGCACCAGGTGACTTCGGGCCAGGGCGTTGTGAAAATCGTCGGTGGAAAGGGGATCGGTCAGGAGCACCCGGGGGTGATCGGAGAGTACCGGGAAGACAGCCTCCCGGACCACCGGGTTGGGGTGCACCGGAAAAAGGATCCGGAGGTCCGGCTCCGCGTCCAGGATCTCCCTCAGGGCGGCGGCGATGCCGGCCAAGCCCGCGCCCCAGCTTTCCCTCCGGTGGACTTCCACCAGGAGAACTCGCGAGCCCCCGAAGGCGCCCTCGAAACTTAACCCGCGGAAGGACGGGTTGTGGAATACGTAGTCAGGGCGGACGGTGTAGGCCAGGGCGTCCAGGCCGGTGTTCCCGGTGACGTAGATCCTTTCCTCCGGAACCCCCTCGCAGGCCAGGTTCCGCCGGTTATCGCCGGTCGGCGCGAAGTGCAGGTCGGCCAGGACCCCGGCCAACCGCCGGTTGATCTCCTCCGGATAAGGAAAATACTTCTCCCATGTCCGAAGCCCGGCTTCCACGTGTCCAACCGGGATCTGATGATAGAAGGCAGCCAGGGCGGCTGCCATGGCGGACGTGGTGTCGCCCTGAACGAGGACCAGGTCCGGCGACTCCCGCTCCAGGATCGGATCCAATCCCCGCAAGGTCCTGCAGGTGATCTCCGCGAGGGTCTGCCTCTCGGTCATGATATCCAGGTCGTACTCCGGCCGAAGCCGGAAGATGCCAAGGACTTGGTCGAGCATCTCCCGGTGCTGGGCGGTCACGCCGAGGATGAGACGGATCCGGGGAGAGGCGCCGAGGGTGAGGGCCAGGGGCGCCATCTTCACCGCCTCCGGCCTGGTGCCGAAGATCATGAAAATCTTCAAGGCTTCGGGGGGGAGGCCCGCCCTCACAGGTTCAGGTTACGCTCCTGCCTCAGGACCTGCCAGAGGCCGAAGCGACGCGCCCATACGAAAAGGGCGATCCCCAGGGCGAGGATGACCAGGGAGGCCACCGCCGCGTTGAACCGGGAGAGGACGACCGCGCTCAGGCTGAAACACCCGCTGATGAGATACAGGACCAGGACGGCCTTCCGGTGGCTGAGACCCCGATCCATGAGGTGATGGTGCAGGTGGCCGCGATCCGGGCTGGTGATCGGCCGGCCGCCGAAGGCCCGCCGCAGGATCACGAAGACCGTATCCATGATCGGAAGCCCGAACACCAGCACGGGAACCGCCAGGGCAATCACCGTCGCGCTCTTCAGGAAACCCTCGAGGGCCACCGAAGCCAGGACGAAACCGAGAAAAAGGGCGCCGGTATCCCCCATGAAGATCCTTGCAGGGTTGAAGTTCCAGCGCAGGAAACCGAGGGTGCTCCCCGCCAGCGCCGCCGTGAGCACCGTTACCGGCCACTGGCCGGTGGTCAAGGCCACCACCATGAGGGTGAGGGAGGCGATTCCCGAAACCCCCGCGGCCAGCCCGTCAAGGCCGTCGATCAGATTGATGGCGTTGGTGATCCCCACGATCCAGATCACGGTGATGGCGATGGTGGTAAACTGCGAGCTCAAGTAGATGAAGTCGCTGACCTGGATCCCCAGGTTCTGCAGGAAGTCCAGGTGCCCATTCAACGCCCGCCCCAGGGGGTTGGTGAGGAACTGGATCCGGTAGCCGCCGAAATAGACCAGGAACAGGGCTGCCCCGATCTGCGGGAACAGCTTGATCTTCGCCGGCAACGGCCGGATATCGTCGATGAACCCCGTGATCAGGACGATGGTGGCTCCGACGACAATCCCGATCAGCCGGCGTTCCATGGGAACGGTCACCAGCACGGCGACGAGGAAGGCGGTGTAAAGGGCGAGCCCGCCGATGGTGGGCTTCAGGTGGATCCTACGCGCATCGGGCTTGTCCACCGCTCCCAGGCGGAGGGCCAGCTTTCGGACGTACGGGGTCAACAGGAGGCTGAGCAGAAAGGCTACGGCGAAAGCGAGGGCGATGCGCTCCAACTCGAATCTTCCTCCCTGGAAAACCTGACCCGGCGGTGAAACAACTGCCTAAACGGCGTCCATTACGGTTAGCTTCGTTGACTACAGTTCAAATTCGTGAAAGAGTGATTCGTCAAACGGCGACCCGACGCGACGGACCGAGCCCATTCTACTTTCACGCCTGAGCGCTGTCAAATTACATTTGAATTACATTCCTTCCAGTCAACTTAACAATATTTAAAAAACTTTCCCCTGGTTCAACAGTTCAATTACAATCTTCGGACTGTTCACGCCGGAATCGTCTTCCTGCCGCTCTTGGTTCCGACAATATCATCTAGAAAAATTATCTAGAAAATTATAAAGTTTGATCCAGTCTTCCGGGAAAGGATTCAAACCCTTACCGCCCGGGCCTCGTAGACGGGGAATGTTTCACAGACCTTGCGCACTTCCCTCCGGATTCGGGCCTTGTGAGGCTCGCTTTCCCGGTGGGAAAGGGTTTCGTGGATCAGCGCGGCCAGGGTACCCATCTCGTCCTTACCCATCCCCCGCGAGGTCACGGCGGGGGTACCGATGCGGATCCCGCTGGTCACGGCGGGGGGCTGGGGATCGAAAGGAATCGTGTTCTTGTTCAAGGCAATCCCGACCTCGCCCAAGGCAGCTTCCGCCTCCTTCCCCGTCAGTCCCCGGGAGCGGAGGTCAACGAGCATCAGGTGGTTATCCGTGCCCCCGGAAACCAGGTCATACCCCAGATCGAGAAGCGCCACCGCCAGGGCGGCGGCGTTATCCAGCACCTGTTGCTGGTACCGGGCGAACTCAGCGGTGGAGGCCTCCTTCAGGGCGACCGCCTTAGCGGCAATGGTGTGCATTAGCGGCCCCCCCTGGAGCCCCGGGAAGACTGCTGAATCGATCTTCTTGGCCCATTCGTTCCGGCACAGGATCATCCCGCCGCGCGGTCCGCGCAGGGTCTTGTGGGTGGTGGTAGTGACGAACTCGGCATGGGGAACCGGGCTGGGGTGGAGTCCCACCGCCACCATCCCGGCCACGTGGGCGATATCCGCCATCAGCAGGGCGTCCGTTTCGCCGGCGATCCGCCCGAAGGCCTCGAAATCGATGGTCCGGGGATAGGCGCTGGCCCCGCAGACGATGAGCCGCGGACGGTGCTCGTGGGCCAGGCGACGGACCTCTTCAAAATCGATCCGGTGGGTTTCGGGATGCACCCCGTACGAGACGAACCGGTAGAGCCTGCCGGAGAAGTTGACCGGGCTGCCGTGGGTGAGGTGGCCGCCGTGAGGGAGACTCATCCCCAGGACCACATCCCCGGGGGAAAGGACCGCGTGGTAGACGGCCATGTTGGCCTGGGCTCCGGCATGGGGCTGGACGTTGGCGTGGTCGGAGCCGAAAATCGCCGTCGCCCGCTCCCTGGCCAGCCTCTCGGCGACATCCACCAGTTCGCAGCCGCCGTAGTAGCGCTTTCCGGGGTAGCCCTCCGCATACTTGTTGGTCATGACGCAGCCCTGGGCCTCCAGGACGGCCCGGCTGGCGTAGTTTTCCGAAGCGATGAGCCCGATGGTGTAACGCTGGCGTTCGATCTCGAGGTCGACGGCTCGGGCCAGTTCGGGATCGACCAGGTGCAAGGAATCAACCATTCTGGGTGCCTCCGTTCTTGGTGCCGCCGTTCTCGGTGCGTTCTTCCCCCCCGGTGAACCGGTTCCCGTTTGAAACCTGGAGCCGGGCGTACCTTTCCTCGATCTCCCTGATCCGGCCGACCCGCCGGGCGTGGCGCCCGCCAAGGAATGAAGCGCCCAGCCACGACCGGACGATCTCCAGGGCCAGCTCAGGGCCGGTAATCCTCATCCCCAGCGCCAGGACGTTGGCGTCGTTGTGCTGGCGGGCCATCCGTGCCGAAACCGGATCGTGGCATACCGCCGCCCGCACGCCGGGCACCTTGTTGGCGGCGATGCTCATCCCCAGCCCGGTTCCGCAGAGCAGGATTCCGGTCGGATACTCCCCCCGGGCCACCCCTTCGGCCACCAGAAGGGCATAGTCGGGATAGTCGACCGAATCCAGGCTGTGGCACCCGAGATCCTGGTGTGGAATACCTTTCCCGGCCAAGTAGCCCTTAAGCTCTTCCTTGAATTCATAGCCGGCGTGATCGCTTCCCAGGGCCACAGGTCCTGCCGGATCCGGCCGATTTCTTTCGTCTTCCGCCAATCGGAGCGCACCAGCCCTTCCCCTGCTTTTCGAGTCCGGAATTGACCGCCCGGAATTGACCGGATCTATTTTATTTTAGCCGCGATCTTGAAAATATCCTGCCGCATCCGAACCTGGTTCCTCCGCGTTCCGGGGATGCCGATGTCGATTTCCACACACCCCGGCGGAGGGCTTCTGGGCAATAAGGATGCAGCTTGTCCAGCGCCCGGCGGAGCGCCTCAGGAAGATGAAGGACGCAGCTTGTCCAGCGCCCGGCGGAGAGCCGCTTCGATCCGTTCCCGGCAGGCGCGATAGGAGTCAAGGTCGCAGCCGAAAGGATCCTTGATCTCGGTTCCGGCCGTCCGGACCAGCCGGTCCGCTTCAGATGCCCCGGCCGTCTCCTCCCCGCGGGCGCCCGCAGGTACATAACCGCCCGCCAGGTGCACCTTTCCCACCGCCTCGGGATAACGCGCCAGAACTGTCCGTCGGTGTCCTTCGGTCATCACCAGGATCAGGTCGGCCCAGGCAGCCAGCTCCGGGGTCAGGGCGCGGGAGCGGTGGGCCCGCGCATCGATCCCCCGCTCCTGGAGGGCTTTCAAGGTTTCCGCGGTGGCCGGCTGGCCCGGGAAGGCCCCGATCCCGGCCGAGCGCACCTCAAATGACGACTGCCCCGTCGAACCTCCCGCCGATCCCCCGGCGGCCGCCTCCGCGGCCAGGACCGGCCAGAGATATTCCGCCATCACGCTGCGGCAGGTGTTTCCGGTGCAGATAAAGAGGATCTTCATCCGACCCGCTCCTCCCAGGGATCCGGCCCAGGGTGCCGGCGCAGCCGGGTCCGCAGCTTGTGAAGGGGGAGGGTCAAGTTCTGGAAGACCCGGGTCAGCCGGTAGATCGTCTCCACCCCGGGATCGGAGAAACGATAGGTGGGCGCGAGGTAGCTTCCCCCAAGGCGCCCCTGGCGCCTCAGCCGCTCCACGACCGGAGTGCCGCTGAAGAGGTGCAGCCGGTTCAGGACATCGGTCAGGGTATCCATGGCGCCCCAGCGGACCCCCAGACGTTTCAGAAAGGCCACGTTCCGGTGGATCTCCTCCACCGTGGCGTCCGGGTCGAACATGATGAAGCCCAGGCGGGGACGCAGGTCCAGCTTCCGCAGGGTCTCCACCGCCGCCAGGTTTTCATCCACCGTCACATCCTTTCGCAGATCGTTGAGGACCCGCTGCACTCCCGACTCAATGCCCAGGAAGACCTCCCGCAGGCCGGCCTTCTTGAGGATCTTGAAGAGATCCTCCCGCACGTCGTTCGCACGGCAGGAGACGGCGAAGCCGACCTTCAGACCGCGCCGGAGGATCTCCTCGGCGATGGCGGCCGCCCGCTCCGCTCCCCGCCTGCCGGCCCCGACGAAGTTGTCGTCGTTGAAATGAAAACTGCGGATTCCCATCCGGGCCAGCTCGGCAAGCTCGTCCACCACACCGGCAGGGGAACGCCCGCGCCACGCCTTTCCGGGGGAGCTGTCGTAAAACGCCCTGATGCTGCAGAAGGAACAAAGCCCGTAGCAGCCCCGGCTGGTAAGCACCGCCGGGCGGACCCCCCTCCGGACGGCCAGGGGCGTGAGGTCCCGCGCCGGAAAAGGAAGGCGATCCAGGTCGGCGATCAGGGGACGGGGGGGGTTGACCACCACTTCGCCGTCCCGCCGGAAAACCAGCCCCCGGATGCCCTCCAGCCCGCCGCCGGAGCCTTCACCGTTGGCGCCGTTTTGGCCGCCGCTTCGAAGGGTCTCCACCAGTTCGGGAAGGGTCTCCTCCCCCTCCCCCCGGACCACCGAGTCCAGGACTGGGAAGTCGGCAAGGAGCCGCTCGGCCTCGAAGGTGGGAAAGTGGCCGCCGACCGTCACGTGGATCCGGTTCCGGTTCCCGCCCCCGGCGGCGCCCTCCCTGGCCGCCGCGGCAATCCTGACGGCCTCCGGCATGGAAACCTGGAAGAGCACCGAGATTCCTAGGACCCTGAAGGTGCGATTCCGGATTTCCCCTATGAGCGCTTTCATGGAAAGCCCCTGCAGGGACGCGTCCAGGATCTCCACCCGGTGGCCCCGCTCCCTCAGGCAGGCCGCCAGGTACGCCAGACCCAGGTTCTCCTCCGGATTGCCCAGCAGCCGGGAACTCCAGGGAGGGTGTACGAGTAGCACATCGACATCCGGCACGAGGATTCCCCCTATTCGCCCGGCCGCTCGGCGTGCCGCTCGAGAGCCAGCTCCACGAGCCGGTCGAGGAGGCGGGGATAAGGAAGACCGGTGGCCTCCCAGAGCCGGGGGTACATGCTCACCTTGGTGAACCCGGGGATGGTATTGATCTCGTTGACATAAACGGCACCGGTATCCCGGTGGAGGAAGAAGTCCACCCGTCCCATCCCGGCGCAGTCCACTGATTTGAAGGCCCGGACGGCGAGATCACGGAGCTGGTCGGATATCCCGGGGGGCACCTCCGCCGGCACGACGAGGCGGGTGCGGTCGTCCGCGTACTTGGCCTCGTAATCGTAGAAATCGGCACAGGGGATGATCTCCCCCACCACCGAAGCGGCGGGCTCATCGTTGCCGAGGACGGCGCACTCCAGCTCCCGCACCGGGATCCCTTTCTCCACCATGATCCGGCGATCGTGGCGGGCGGCGCGTCGAAACGCCTCCGCCAGCCCGGCGTGGTCCCCGGCCTTGCTCACCCCCACGCTGGAGCCCAGGTTGGCCGGCTTGACGAAGACGGGGTATCCCAGCGCGGTCTCCACTTCGCGGCTGATCCCTGCCGGATCACGCTCCCAATCCCGTCTGGTGTACAGGCGATAGTCCACCACCGGCAGGCCGGCCTCCCGAAAGAGGGCTTTCATGATCCCCTTGTCCATCCCCGCGGCCGAGCCGGCCACCCCGGCGCCCACGAAGGGGATCCCGGCCAGCTCCAGGAGCCCCTGGACGGTGCCGTCCTCCCCATAAGGCCCATGCAGAACCGGAAAGGCTACATCGACCGCGAGCGTGCGGTCCTCCACCCCGGGGGGCTCCAGGGATTCCCCGGATCCCGTGAGGGTCCCGGAACCGGCGAGAAGATGGATCCCCGGGCGGCCCGGATCCGGCAGGATGGCGGCCGGACGGACGTTTCCCGTCTTGCCTTTTTCCGCCTTGCCTCCGGGGTCCGTCTTCTCCCCGGGACCGGGAAGGTGATCAGGCCCCGGAAGCAGGTACCAGCCGCCTTCCCGGTCGATCCAGAGCACGGCGATCTCGTACCGGTTCCGGTCGAGGGCTTGGACCACGGACCGGGCGGACATCAGGGAGACGTCGTGCTCCCCCGACCGGCCTCCGCAGATGACGGCCAGACGCAACCGGGGGCCGGCGCGCCCGGTTCCGATACCAGGGTCTTCTGCGCAATCATCCCCGGCCGTAATATTTTTATCCCGATGTGGATCCAGTTCCGGCGACCTCCTTCCGGGTGCAAGGCCGAGGGACCGAGGCTCCCGGCTCCGGTATGGCGGCGCGCCCCGATGCGCGCTCCAGGATCTGTTCCCGGTGCTTGGGCAACCGGCGGTAAATCAGCCGGTGGTCAAAACCCGTATCAGATAGGCCGGCGGTCAATAGGCCCGGGCGAAGTAGGCCAGGTGCTTCGCCTCGCGGTCGCAAACCAGGCATCGGCCTGATCCTGGGCCAACCGGGCCGTTCAGGCCGGCCGGGATGGCCGGGCCATCATCCGGCGCCTCTCCGGTCTCAGGCCCACCCGTCGCTTCCGCTTGGGCGGCACCCGTCCCCGCCGCCGCTCCCGCCGGATCCCCTGTGATCGCCCCCGCTTCTAATGGTATGCACCTGATGGTGGCGCCGGTATCACTCTTCACCGAAGCTTCGCACGCGGAATCCCCGCACCAGGGAGCCCTGATGAAACCGCGGCGGTCGGCCATGATCTCCTTGAAGTCCTCGAAGTTTCCGCTGAAGGCGGTCATCTCGACCATGCGCGCTGCGGCCCGGCGGTAAATCCCCTCCTGGACGGAGTCGAGGAGCGACCGTACCTCGGCCGCCAGATCCGTGCGCGGGACGAAGGACTTCTCCCCGGTGTCGCGCCGCGCCAGGACCACCTGGTTCTTCTCCACATCCCGGGGCCCAATCTCCAGCCGGACCGGTACCCCGCGCATCTCCCATTCGTTGAACTTCCATCCGGGGGTGTACTGGGGCCGGCCGTCGGTATGTACCCGCAGGCCGGCGCCCTTCAACTCGGCCTCC
>JACPQU010000084.1 GCA_016190305.1 Bacillota bacterium | reverse complement strand
GTGCCCGGCCGCTACGTGACTTTGGAGATCCCCGACCTGCCGACGCGTAATCCTGAACTTACCAACCAAGCCAGTGATATTCTATCCCGTGTACTGCACAATCTGGACCAGTTGCAGCCCGACCAGACGGTGATGGTGGACGGGCTCGGCAACTGGAACGTAACCCCGGATTCACTGGGCCCCAAGGTGATCCATAACCTGGTGATCACCCGGCACCTCCTCCAGTTGATTCCAGAGGACGTGGAAGAAGGGGTCCGGCCGGTATGCGGCCTCGCTCCCGGCGTCCTGGGGCTGACGGGGATCGAGACCGGTGAAATCATCCTGGGGGTGATCGATAGGGTCAAGCCTGATCTGCTCGTGGCTGTGGACGCATTGGCCGCCCGGAGCATAGAAAGGGTCTGCACGACCATCCAACTCTCTGATTCCGGGATTCATCCCGGCTCCGGGGTGGGAAACAACCGGCTGGGAATCACCAGGGAAGTCCTGGGGATCCCGGTGATCGCCGTCGGTGTCCCGACTGTTGTGGAAGGTGCGACCATCGCCTTGGACACGATTGAGCTCCTCCTGGAACGACTCCGCGGAAGCGGCGCCGCCTTTGACCTGAAGGCCATTCAAGGGTTCGACCGTCGGGAACGGGATCTCCTGATCCGGGAAGTGCTGTCGCCTTACTCGGCCAACCTGGTGGTTACACCCAAGGAGATTGATACCCTGATCGAAGAGGTGTCTACCCTCATCGCCGGCGGACTCAACGCCGCCTTCCACCCTTCGATCGATCCTGAGAACCTGGCTATGTATACCAACTGACCTTGCCCTGGTGAAACCAAACCAACCGACCTTGCCCTGTGAAACCAACCTTGCCCGAAGACATCCACCCTACCCCGTCCATCCCCAACCGCATCCGCCCAGCCTTGTCGATATCCGGCCATCCGCCGGTCATTCGCTATGCTCGTCCACCCAGCCGGTCGAATAGAATTTCCGGAATCCGGCATTATTTACGGATAATATCGTTGTCCAACGCTTACCAATGTTAGGAAGAATCCTTCAGCTGGTCCCTGGGACCACTGGGACTGTGGTCCCGGGAACCCCTCCACGTCCCGTGCATATACTGAACAGCGCGGGAATACATCCTAGCATTTGCCAAGGGAGGGAGAGCTTTGCACGGCCGGGGATTGTTCCGAAACACCAGCGCCACCCGGGCCTGGGCCTTGCTCTTGCTCCTGACGGTGGCCGTCTTCGCTTTAATCTTCCGGTCTGTTCTTGAGCCGGAGGTCCAGTACGTCCTCTCCCATGCCGAGGAGTATGAGCGGCCGAGACAGGGCCTTCTTGATTGGACCCGTTCGGTTTACCAGGCGGCCCTTTATAACTCTCCGGTTTGGAAGCGGGTTTTACGGGAAGGATTTCCTCTCGGCACGGCCCTGGCCGGCGCAGGAGATGCTGAGACGCCCGCTCACCTGGCGGGTGGCGCGCTCAAGGCGCTTACCGGTGTCGAAGTGGGGAACCCATCATCCATCCTCTCCGCGGGGATTCCGTTGCTGGCCTCGGGCAAGTACTCCCGGGTCAGTTACGGGCCGGTTCCGGGAGCGGGGAACGAGGAACCGGCGGACCAGATGGATCCGGTGCCGCAGCCGCTGTCTTCCCTGGGAGCTTCTCCGGATCAAGGGCCGAAGGCGGCCGTGGAAGGATCCCCCGGGAGCGACGGAACGGCGCAGGCCGCGGGATTGAGCGGTGCTGCCGCCAGGCCGGCGGTGCAGGGGCCTTACCGGGTTCTCCTGTACCAGTCCCATTCCAGCGAGGCCTACCAGGATTCCGGGGCCCGCTATGTCAGCAACAACCAGGACGCGACGATCGTCAAGGTGGGTCGGGAGCTCACCCGCGAACTGGAGGAGCGCTGGGGGATCGCCACGCTGCAGGACCGGACCGCCCACGATGCCGATTCGTTCAACCAGTCCTACACCCGTTCCGCGGTCACCGTCAAGAATGCCCTAAAGAAGTACCCTGGGCTGGAGATCATCCTGGATCTTCATCGGGACGGGATGCCGCGGGAGTCCACCACTTTCGTCGTCGGAGGGAAGACCATGGCCAAGCTGTATGTCGTGGTCGGCACCGATCGCCCCGGTCTTCCCCATCCGGAGTGGCAACGCAACTACCAGTTCGCCCTCGATCTGAACCAGCGGTTGGACCGGATCCTGCCGGGAATCTCCAGGGGAGTCCTGGTGCATCCCGCCGGTCGCTTCAACCAGAACCTCAGCAAACGGGCTTTGCTCATCGAGGTCGGAGGAAACGAGAATACGATGGAGGAAGCCTTGCGCACCGTGCCTTACCTCGCCCAGGCCATCGCGGAATTCCTGGGGGATAACCCTCCCCAATCCTGAAACCTTCAGGCCTTCACCAGGGAAGCGGATCTCATCCGGCTGCGCCGGCTCCCGGCTTCACGCCCCCTGGTCCCGGGGTTTTCCCCATGATTTTCCGGGATAAATGGAATAGACGCCGGGATTCACCCGCCATCACAGGTCCCAGTACCGCCAGGATGAGGACGTAAAGGGCGGCGAAGGGCTGGAGAAAGGGCATCAGTCCTCCGACCTTGGCCAGTTTCGCCAGGATGATGGAAAACTCACCCCGGGAAAGGATCGTCAGCCCGATGTTCCAGGAGGCCCTGGGTGAAAGGCCCCCGGCGCGGCCGGCCAGCATTCCGGCGGCGATGTTCCCGCCCAGGGTCAGGGCCACGGCGCCCAGGACCAGCCACAGGACTCCCCCCAGCGCGAAGGGGTCGATGGCCAGCCCGAAGCTGAAGAAGAAGAAGGCCCCGAAAACGTCCCTGAAGGGAAGGATGAGGCGCTCGATCCGGCGCCGGTGATCCGTTTCGGACAGGAGCAATCCCAAGATCAACGCCCCGATGGCTTCTTCCAGGTGAACGGTCCCGGAAAGTCCGGCGACCAGCATCAGGCCGGAGAAAGTGACCAGCAGGAAAATTTCGTCGGACGAGATGTTCAGGAGGCGGTTCAAGAGGGGAACCGTCTTCCGGCCGATGAAGAAGACCGCGGCCATGATGCCTACGGAGACCAGGGCCGCGGAGGCCGCTTCACCGACCGAGGCCGCGCCCTTCATAATGATCCCGGAGATGGCGGACAGATAGATGGCCAGGAAGATATCCTCGAAGAGGATGATCCCCAGGATCATCTCGGTTTCCGGATTGGCGGCCCGTTTGAGATCGATCAGGACCTTGGCGGCGATGGCGCTGGAGGAAATGGCCATGATCCCGGCCCCGACCAGCGTCTCTTTCATCGGCCAGCCCATCAGGCGTGCGAAGAAGAGGGCCAGGGAAAGGTTGATCAGGAGATACCCGGTTCCGCCCACGAGGATGGACCTTCCGGCCCTGGTCAGCCGGGAAAGCGAAAACTCGAGGCCCAGGTGGAGGAGCAGGAAGAGGATCCCGATCTGTCCCAGGAACTCGATGAGAGAAGTGCTCTTGAGGAAGCGTAGATCCAGCACCCCAAGCTTTGGAGCATGGGGGCCGACGGCCATTCCAGCCAGGATCACAAGGGAGACCATGGAGACGCGGGCTTTCGCCGCAAGGAGAGAGGCCAGGGAGACCAGGGCCAGGGCCAGCCCCACCTCCAGGATCAGGGGAGCCATTGGCGATCAGGGCCCGTCGGTGATCAACCGCTTGAGGGACCTTAACTGATCCCGCTCACCGATGATCACCAAGGTGGTGGAGCTGGTGAGGACATACTCCGGCCCGGGGTTGATCTTCTTTCCATATCTCCCCACGGCGGCGACGATGATGGCCCCGGTTTCCCGGCGGATGTCCAGTTCCCCGATGGTCTTTCCCACCGCTTTGGAATCCGGGGGAATCTTGAGCCAGTCGATCACCAGGTCCTCCAGGGTGATCTCCGGCGATTCGAGCGCCCTGGGCTGGTACGAGAGGCCCCCGATGATCCCGGCCAACTGGCGGGCTTCGGGATCATCCAGGGTCACCACCGAGATCCACTCATCGGGATTCCCCTCTTCGAAATGAAAAAGCTCTCTTTTCCCGTCTTCGTGGATCACGACCACGAGTTTGTCTCCGCTCCGGGTGTCCACCTGGAATTTGCGGCCGATTCCCGGCAGGTCGGATTCTCTGATCCCTGTCAAGGCTGGCGGCCTCCTTTGATTGACGAGTCGGGGGTTGAAATAGGTCTGGAAAAGCCAAAAATGGTCAAAAAAAGGCGGGTACGGTCGCTGCAGCGAACATTATCAGCTTAGCACACTGGAACAGGAAGGACAACGAAAGGCAGCCGCGGCGCGGTTGTCCGCCGGCAGGGCCGGTGCTATAATCAATCTGATTTTAACGCCGAGGCGCCTGTTCTTGACCGGGGCGCATTTTCTTTATGGAGGCAACTCTTTTTGGCCGTTAAAGACGCCGGGGGCGGGGCC
>JACPQU010000081.1 GCA_016190305.1 Bacillota bacterium | reverse complement strand
GGTGCCTGGCAACTGGTGGTCATCCTGGTCGTCGCCCTGTTCATCTTCGGTCCCCGGAAGATCCCCGAGATCGCCAGGGCCATCGGGCGAAGCATCGTGGAGTTCCGCAACGCCGGCCGCCAGGCGGACGGGGAGACGAAGGCGGAGATCGGGGCCGAGGGTGTGGGTCCACCCAGCGGAAGAGTCTAAGGTTGCCGCAGGGTGACGAGACCTACCGGGAGTGCATCGGGATTCGGATGCGACGGTTTGGCTTCGAGTGATGGATGGTTTCGAGGAGTAAGGTTGTTTACCCGTTTGACTAATAAAGATGAAAGGTGGGTGACGAGATGGCGGTTGAAATGGGACGAGCGAGGGGCGGCATCGCCGCGTCCAACCCGTTGGCCGGGGAACGGCGCGCCCGGCTGGCGGTGGTTGTGGGGTTGCTGGTGGTCTGGGCCGTCGGGCTCTACACGGCGTTCCAGATGTCGAGGATCCGCGCTTTTGACATGGTCGCGGACGTGGGGGGCGGTTACACCTCCAGCGCCTATACCCTGTTGACCCGGTCACCGGTAATCTGGATCCTCCTAGCGGCGCCATTCCTTGGTATGTTCTTCGCCTCGAGACGGAAGTCCGGGGAGGAGTCCAGGATCGTCAACGGTCGGGTGATGATGCACCCGGTGACCGGGACGTACCTGGAGCGCTGGGTGATGGGCCTCGGGGTGCTCACCATGCTGGTGACGGCCATTCTGCTGGGAAGCCCGACCTACATCCACCGGGTGCTGGTATCTCCGGAGGCGATCGGGCAAGGTTTCAACTCCCACGTGGTGGGGGTCGTGATCCTCACCTTCGGACTCTTCTACCACCTGACGAACCGCGTGTTAAGCGGGGACTTCAAGGATTTTCTCCCCTCGGGTCAGGACTTCGGCCAAGCATGGATTGGATTTAAGGCCAACCTGGGAATGGCTGATCCGCCCGCGGCGGGTAAACACACCCCCAGCCAGAAGGTCTCCTACCTCCTGTGGCTGATCCTGTGGATCGGCATGATCGTCACCGGGGCGATCAAGGTGAGCACCTACATCGTCCCGCTCCCGCCGTCGATCATGGGGCCCGTCAACGTCCTTTACGCCTTCGTCCTCTTCTTGGGGGTGGTCCTCGCGGCGGTTCAACTTGTGTACACCTTGGTCCTGCCGGCCACCTGGCCACGGATCCGGGCGGCGCTGACCGGGTACATCTCCGAGCCCTACGCGGCGGAGTTTCACTCCCAGTGGTACGAGCGGGTCAAGGAGCGGGCCTGAGAGGGCCCTGCCGATCAGGAAATCGTTTCCGTTTCCCAAGAGTTGAAAGGGGGTTGGAACGTGAGCGACTTGGAAGAGAAGAAGATCAGCCGGCGGCGCTTCATCAAGGGCGCCAGCGGGGCGGTCGCGGGAGCGATGGGGGTTACCTTCGTAGGCCATCTCTTCGGGCTCAACGAGAGGGTCTTCGCCTTCTCGCTCCCGGATTCCGAGGGTTACCTCCTGGTGGATGATTCCCTCTGCCAGAACTGCAAGAAGTGCATGGCGGTCTGCAGCCTGTACAACGAGGGGGAGGTCAACTTCTCCCTCTCGCGGATTCAAATAGCCGATAACCCCTTTTACATTGATCAAACCATCGGGCAGTGCCGCCAGTGCGTGGACGCGCCCTGCGTGGAGATCTGCCCGACCAAGGCCAACCACGTGGATCCGAAGGTCCTGAACCGCCGGACCATCGACAAGGAGAAGTGCCTCGGCTGCCGCCTCTGCCAGGAGGCCTGCCCGTTTGAATTCGCCCGCCTCCAGTACGGAAAGGACCAGAAGATGCGGAAATGCACCCTGTGTGACGGTGAGCCGCAGTGCGCCAAGAACTGCCCGACCACGGCGATCCGGTTCATCAAGGGCCCCGCTCCGTACCAGAGGGGCGACAGCGGCTACCGGGTGGACTTCCGGAGCGACTTCAAGTACGACTGGGCCCGGCAGAAGTGGGATATCCCGGGGGAGAAGCTTGCTTGAGACATCAACCCGAAAGGTGGTGGGTTTAATGTACGGCTGGGCCGGTAAAATCCTGTATGTAAACCTGACCAGCAAGGAGATCAGCACCATCCCGACCGAGAAGTACGCGGACCAATACATCGGCGGCTTCGGGATCGGGGCCGCGATTTACTGGGACCTGGTGGCCTCCAGGGGAAACCCCCAACCAGGGGCCTTTGACCCTTCCAACATCGTGAGCGTGATGGCCGGTCCCCTCTGCGGGGCAGGCGTTCCGGGGGCTTCCAGGGGCGATGTCTCAGGAAGATCCCCCCAGCCCTATCCCTTTGAGATGTTCTCCCGCTCCAGCTTCGGCGGCCACTTCACGGCCATGCTGAAGATGGCGGGCTGGGACGGGGTGGTCGTCCAGGGAAGGTCCGAGAAGCCGGTCTATATCTACATTGAGAACTCGCGGGTGGAGATCCGGGACGCGGAGCACCTTTGGGGGCTCTTCGGGCAGGACGCCCAGCTCGAGATCTACAAGGAGACGGTCCCGGCGGGACCGTCCTGGAAGCGGCTTCGGGATGGTACTGAAACGACCCAGCCGATCGCCATCCTGGCAGCCGGTCCGGCCGGGGAGAACCTCTGCCGGGAAGGAAACCTGATCCATGAAGGGGGCCATGCCGCCGGCCAGATGGGTTTCGGGGCGGTTCTGGGCTCCAAAAACTGCAAGGCCATCGGGGTGATCGGCACTGGCAGCGTCAAGGTGGCCGACCCCAAGAAGCTCCTGGAGCTGGTCCACCAGCGCCAGCAGCTCTGGTTCCGGATGGAGAAGCCCAACGGTTCCATCGGCTCTCCATACGGCGGACAACCCGGGGGCAAGGAGTGGGAGGCCGCGAACAAGGTTCGGCAGGGCTCCGGTTGCCATGCCTGCCCGAGGGTCTGCAAGGGGGCCTTCGACACCCTCCCGGGCCAGGGATCCCAGATGGTCTGCATGGGCTCCTACGGTTACGCCAAGGCGGACCTGGAGCGGGATAAGCGGGAGCGGGGGGTCGCCTTCAAGGACGCCAGGGTTTCCGACGCTATGTACTACGGCGCCCAGGCCCTGAACCGTTACGGCCTCAACTCCGCCTACTGGGCGAAGGACCTGGACTACAACTGGATTTACAACACGTTCTACATGGAGGAGCCGGAGGAGTTCGCCCGGGTGGCCCCAGGGCTGGACATGACCACCTACGGCACCAAGGACTGGATCGACACCTTCCTGGACATGATCGTCCACCGGAAGAATCCCCTGGGCAAGGCTCTGGCGGAGGGCTGGCGCCGGGGGCTGGACATCCTCGGCAAGGCCGACGTCCTGGAGCGGAACTGGCGGGCGGCCCTTCCCTGGTGGCACGGCGCTCCCCACCACCGCGACCCGAGGGCCCAGTACCACTGGGGGATCCAGACCCTCCTCTGGAACCGGGACCACGATAAGCATAACCCGGAGAGCTTACAGGGTATGATCGTATCCTTCAAGGACGCTAAGCAGAAGCGGGCCATGGAATTGATCGACCAGCTCGGACAGAAGTACCCCTCCACCAACGGGACCACCGTATCGATGAAAGGTCTGACCGCCAACGACGAAAACCTCTATACCAAAGAGTTGACCAGTACCTGCGTCTACCATCGCCACCTGAACCAGGCCTTCCTCGAGTGCCTGCCCCTTTGTTGCACCCTGGGGAACCCGATGTGGTTCTCGCCCTACACCGAAGACCAGTTGGGCGGCTTCCCGGATCTGGAGGTGCAGATCTACAACGCCGTCACCGGCCGGAACGAGACCTTCGCTGACCTGATCCACAAGGGGAGGCGGGTCGCCTACCTGACCAGGGCGATCAACGTCCTGGACGGGGTGCACCGGGACCTGGAGGTGTTCAGTCCCTACCAGTACGATACCCGACTCAGCAAGGACGTCAAGGTTGGGGACCACCAGGTCATGGGCGGCACCGCCTTCATGATGGTCGACGGGAAGTTCGTGCGCACCTGGCCCAACCGCTCCATCGACCGGGCCGGGACGGAGCAGGTGAAGACCTGGTACTTCGAGATGGAGGGATGGGATAGCGAAACCGGCTGGCCCACCCGGAGATCCCTGGAGGCCGTCGGCATCGGCGACGTGGCCGACGTCCTGAAACAGGCCGGGAAGCTGGGGGGGTAATAGTACCCCTGAAACAAGGCTGAGGCAGCACACTGGTTTGATAACCGACCACTCCGGTAGGGCTCACCCCATCTGGGAGAGGAAACGATCCCGGATGGGTGAGCTCTCCTTTTACCCCAGGGTGGAGATAGAGGCACAGGAGGCGTAGGGCGTGGCCCAGGTACTGCTGATCAATCCCTCCGCTGGAAAAGGGGGAGGCTGGGAAGGGCTGGTCGGCCTCCCGATCGGCCTCGCCTATATCGGGTCAGTCCTGATCGAACAAGGGTACACCGTGGCGGCCCTGGATCTTGGCGGCGAGGAACGAGATCCGCTCCGGCGGGTGGAAGAGAGGATCGGCACGGAAGCTCCCTCCATCGTGGGGATCTCCTGCCGGACGCCGGAGTACCCCGCGGCCCTGGCGATCGCCCGCCTGGCAAAAGAGGTGGGGGACGGGGACGTCAAGGTGATCGCCGGCGGCCCACACGTGACCTTCCTCCCGCGGGAGTCCTTGGCCGGCGGCGAGATCGACGTGGTCGTCCGGGGGGAGGGGGAGGAGAGCATCGTGGAGCTCGCCCGCTGCTTTCTGGACGGGAAGGGGGAACTCGGCTCGATCAAAGGGATCGCCTACCGGGAGGACGGAGAGGCGTGCGTTACCCCGGTCAGGTCACCGGAAAGGGACCTGGACTCCTTGCCCTTCCCGGCCCGATCCCTCTTCGCCCCCCTGACCGCCTACCGCTTTCCCGGGGGGCTCTCTTCCTCCAGGGGTTGTCCGGCCGGCTGCATCTTCTGCTCGGTCCGGAGCCTGTGCGGGCGGCAGATCAGGCTGAGAAAGGCGGAGCGGGTCTTCGAAGAGAGCCGTCTCCTCTTGGAAAAGCACGGCGTCTGGTACGTCAACTACCTGGACGATATCTTCACCCTCCACCGGCCGCGGACCCTGGCCCTCTGCCGGATGCTCCGGTCACTGGGGGTGGCGTGGTCCTGCGCCACCCGGGTCAACTCCGTCGACGGGGAGCTGCTCCGGGAAATGAAGGCGGCGGGCTGCAGGGACATCAACTACGGGGTCGAGTCGGGATCCCAGCGGATCCTGGATTCCATCGGGAAGGAGATCACCAAGGAGCAGGTCAGAAAGGCGGTCCGGTTCACCGCGGACGCGGGGATCATCCCCCTGTGCTCTTTCATGATTCCCCATCCCATGGACGACCGGGACAGCGTGCGGGAAACGATGGACTTCATGGACGAGTTGAACCGGATGAATGCCGATATTTCGATCAATTTCACCGTTCCCTTTCCGGGGACCGAACTTTACCTGAACCGGAAGCGCTACGGCATCCGGATGGAGACCGCGGACTGGGAGCTCTTCGACGGGAAGCACTCCATCATCTCGACCCGGAATCTATCGGCCGAGGAAGTGCAGGACCTGGTTGATGCCTGGATGGCGGAGCAGGCGGGAAGAGCCCGATGAGCCTGATGGGTTCCCCGAAAGGGGCGCAGCTTGAACAACCAATGCCCAAAAGGGCATGGCTTGCGGCGATCGCCATCATGTTGATCGGCCTGATCCTGGCCGGATGCGGCGGGGAGATCGGATCCGACCGGTGGGGTATGGCTCGGGAGGCTGCTGGGGAAAACGGGGGAAAACCTTCCTCCGTTCAGCCCGGGACTGCTTCCGGCGCCGTTTCTAAGAACGTTAAGTATTCCCCGTTCGACCAACCCAGGCGAGTGGTGGGAGAGTCGGCCGGGGTGGGTTACCTGGTTGTAACCCTTCATTCTGCGGGGTGGGGCCGGGACTACGGATACCCGCACCAGGGCGTCGGGCAGGAGCTGTCCCAGGCGAGGGCGCCGGGTCAGAACCTCTTGGCCATGAACGTATCCATCCGCAACGGGGGACAGGCGCCTGTGTCCATCTCCAGCTTCCTCATGTTTTCCATGTACGACCAGGATGGCTACCGAAGGTTCATCGAACCCTTCGCCGCCGTCACGAACGCGGTGGATGGTACGCTCGGGCCCGGGGAAACGGTCCGGGGTGAGCTTGTCTACGACGTTCCTGAAAGCCATCGGGAGTGGACGCTGGTCTTCCAGCCGGACCTCCCGGGGACGGAGGGAGAACGGGTCGTATTCAGGATCAGCAAGGAAGATCTATCCGGGCCGGCGCCGGAGGATCAGAAGGCCACTCCCCCTTGAGAACATGCGAAGCTAAGGTGGAGCGGGGGCTTACGGAACTCTTGTTTTCATTTATTGACCTTTGGTTGCCCTCCTTTTAAATGATAAAATTCAATTTGAAATGCTAAAATCTAAAAGGATGTTCACTCTCCACCTGATGACGCGATAGATAACTGCCGCCCACCGGAATGGGGGTCGTCCACCCTTGTCGCTGAAGCGTTTGAGACTGGCTGCGATGTTCCTGCCGGTTCCAGCCCTCATTCTTCTGGATCTGGTCAGACAGCGCGTCCGGACGGAATCGCTCCCCGCCTGGGCGGGCTACCTTCTATGGGTAACGGCGATCAGCCTGTTGTTTATCGTTTTTTCCGCGTTGCTGTTCCGTCGCCTTGAGCTGTTGGCGCAAACCAACGTTACAATCCGTGACGAAAATAAGGAGACCCTGGCTTTTTTACAGAACCTCATCGACAACAGCGCCGACGCGATCATCGTCGTGGGGCTTGACGGCCGTGTTCAGATTTGGAATCGAGGAGCCGAGGCGATCTATGGTTTCAGCCGGGAGGAGGCCATCGGCGCCATTGTCCCGATGGTTCCGGCCGATCGCCGGCATGAGGTCCAGGAGGTCATCGAACAGGTTCTCCAGGACGGTTCGGTCCGAAATTACGAGACCCAACGGTGCCGCCGGGACGGGCAACTCGTTAACGTGGTGGTAACCGTTTCCCCGGTGCGCGACTCCAATGGCCAGATCGTGGCTTTTCTCGGGATCTCCAAGGACATCACCAGGGAAAAACAGATGGAACGCCAGCTCAAGCACCTTGCCGTGCTGAAGGAGCGGGAGCGGATCGGAATGGACCTTCACGACAGCGTGATCCAGTCCATTTACGCCCTCGCCTTGCAGCTTGAAGACTGCGGCAACCAGGTGGAGTCGGCGCCGGTCGCCGTCCGCCTTCGTCTCGACCAGGCCATCGAAACTCTCCATTCGGTGATCTGCGACATCCGCTCCTATATCTTTAACCTTGGCCCCGGTTTCCGGATCGACGGCGATCTGATCGACGGGCTCAAAGACCTGTTACGGAGTTTCGAGGTGAACTCGCTGCTGGGAGGCAAGTTGCATACGGATGGAGATTTTTCAGGTTTGGAGCAGGACCGGATCACTCACCTCCTGCAACTTACTCGGGAAGCCCTTACCAATGTCCAGCGTCATGCGCGGGCTGCCACGGTCACCATAACCGCGTTGCAAGACAGGGGTCTTGTCCGGTTGATGATCCAGGATGACGGAATTGGTTTCAATCCGGGACTTGTTATGGATCCTCACCAGTTAGGCTTACGCAACATGACCACCCGCGCCGTGGCCGCCGGTGGAGAGTTGAGGGTTGAAAGCACCCCCGGTCACGGGACGACCGTCCTGGTGACGGTGCCGCTTAAATCCGGCAAAACGACGGAAGCGAAGGAGGCGGCGGGATGAACCGGCCTTTGAAGGTGCTGGTGGTGGATGACCATGAAGTGGTCCGGATCGGTCTCCGCCAATTGCTGGAACGCCATCCGGACCTGGAGGTGGTGGGCGAAGCGGGGACCGCGGCGGAAGCGATCGCCGCGGCACGGGCCAGCCTGCCGGACGTGGTGATCATGGACGTGAGGCTTCCTGATCGCAGCGGGATCGAGGCCTGCCGGGAGATCCGTTCCGAGCGGCCCGAG
>JACPQU010000080.1 GCA_016190305.1 Bacillota bacterium | reverse complement strand
GGCACTTTTTCAGTCGGTCTCGGATTGACCCACGCCCGCAGCCTGGTGCAGGCCCTGGGCGGGCGGATTTCCATCGAGGAGACCAGCAGCGCCGGCACCGTCTTCCGGCTGGAATTCCCCCCGCACCTGTTCCAGCCGAGGCGGGAGAATAGCGAAACGCCGGTCGAGAAGAACGAAACGCCGGTCGAAGGGGAGGAAGCTTCATGACCTTGCGTTATTACCTGATCGATGACGACCCGGCCACCCTCCGGATGCTGGAACGGATCATCAATGACCACGGCCTAGGGATCGTTGCGGGCACTGCCACCGACGGGATCACCGGCGAGGAAGGTGTCATGCGGGAGCAACCTGAAATCGTGGTCATCGATCTCCTGATGCCTAAACGGGACGGTATGGCCACGGTGAAAAGCCTGCGCGATCGCGGCTATATTGGAAGCTTCGTCGTCCTGTCGAGGGTGACGAACAAGAACACCGTGGCGCAGGCTTACGAAGCAGGGGTCCGTTTCTTCATTCATAAGCCTCTCAATCTCGTGGAGATCCGGACCGTGCTCCGCCAGGTGGCGGACGCCCTCGAATTGAGGCAGGCGATCCAGGCCATCCGATCCGGCCTGAGGGCTTTATACGAAGGTGGGAACCCGCCCCCCGGAGCACCCTCCAGCAGCGGAGGGGAAGAGGGATGGCCCGGCGGAGGCGGTGATCCGGGTGTACCGTCCTTCCGGGAAGCGGACGTCAAGACGACGGCTGCGGCAGCGGCGGCAACGCCGACCGCAACGGCAGCCGGGACCGGTTCCGGGGAGGAAGCCGCTCTTGAAGATGCAGCTTCTTCCCGCGCTCTCCCGCAGAGCCCGAGAATCCGGTTGCTCCAGCAGGCGGTGCGGAAGGTCTTGACCGACCTGGGCATCCTGGGGGAAACCGGCTCCGATGACTTGCTGGTCATCGCCCTATCCCCGTTGACCCTCGACCCGTCCCGGCGGGGAGCGGTGGAGTTGCAGCAGCTGTACAAGAACCTGGCCGAATTCTATGAACGGGCGGGGGTTTCCGCCGGCAAGTCCATCGAGCCCAAGGCCATTGAACAGCGGCTCCGGCGTGCCGCCACCCTGGCATTGCGTCACGTCGCCTCCCTGGGACTGGAGGACTACAGCGACCCGCGCTTTGAACGGCTGGCCGGCACTTTCTTCGAGTTTGAGGAGGTGCGCCTCGAAATGACCCGGCTCCGGCGCAGCGCCGGGCCGGGAGGGCGGTTCAGCTTGAAGCGGTTTATCGAGGCCTTCCTGTGGACCCTTTCGGATACCTAGAGGTTGCCTCGCCGATCTTTACTCTTATGGCGTTAATTGCCTTGCCGAATGCTCCCCACCTTGCCGAACGCTTCGTATCTTACCGAATGCTTCGCATTTACCGAATGCACCTCATCTTGCCGAACCATCCTCTTTGAACGTTCCTCGCCTTGCTCGTCCCATGTTACCGGCACAGTTCTTGCGTAATACTTCACGTTGACGCAACGTGCCTCACAAGACGGCGGGTTTCTTGAGCGGTGCGGAAATCCCATGGTTGCACCTCCGCAACCATGTTTTGCGGATTTGCTCGGGAGGTGATCGAGTTGCAGGAGGCGATCGAGTCGGTTCTCCCGGCTCTGACCGTTTTCTTCTCCCTGGTCTTTACCCTCTTCGTTGTCGCACTGGCGGTGGGAGGGCTGGCTTTGACGTGGTTCAGCATCAGGGAGGGAGAGAGGCGCGCCGCCTGGATCGGGGGTTTCCTTTTTACAACCGGCGGATTTCTCGCCGCGATTGCCGTCAACGGCAATCTCCAGGGCGTCCTGACCAATGGGGGGATGCTCCCGGGAAATGGGAGCCTGGCGCTTCCGGGCCTCGCTGTGCTCCTGGGAGCAATCCTTATCCTCCGGCCCTGGAACCTGAAGCCCCCGGTCTCCCGAGGCACCCTGGATTACCTGACCGGTCCTGTCCGACGCTTCGATCAGCGGGACGTCGTTCTGACCAGGACCAGGTTGACCCCAGGTACCCCGACCTATCAAGATTACTACCTCCGCCATCCGGAACGGGAGCAACGGGACGCCGTGACCAGGGCCATGAAGCCGCCCACGGGCAAAGCGGGAAGCATCGATGCCGGGAACCCCTTCAACGTGGCCATGCACGAGGCCCTCAGCCGGTTTCCGATCAAGATGAGCCTGATGGCCGAGGCTGCGGGCCCCGGTACAGCCGGAGCGCATGCCCCCGTCGCGGCGGCCGCCTCCGGCGGAACCGTCCCTAACCCTGTTTCCTCCCCGGAAGGGCCCCCGATCGAGGCCCTGGTAGCCCTGGACGGAGGGGTAAGGGCCCGGGGAGGGCCCGCTCACCAAGGCTTGTCATCAACCCCCCTTGTCCTTGACCCAGTTGAACTCACCTTACGGGTGAAGGGATTCGCCCGCTATCTCGGGGCCGATCTGGTCGGGATCACCGGGTTGAGAAAAGAGTGGATCTACTCCCATGCGGGGGAGATCCACACGCAATACACCGAGGAGTGGGGGAAGCCGATCACCCTGGATCATTCCCACGCCATCGTGATCGCCACGAGGATGAGGGACGAAATGGTGGTCTCCCGTCCCCACACCCCCATGTACACCGAGGTCATGCGGAACTACTCCCTGGTCACGTGGATCACCCACCAGATGGTGTCCTTCCTGAACAACCTGGGTTATGAGGCACGGGCCCACCACTGGCGCAACTACCAGGTCCTGTGCGTACCCCTGGCCGTGGACGCGGGCCTCGGCGAACTGGGCCGGAACGGGTACCTGGTGACCGGGAAGTACGGTCTCAAGGTGCGCCTGGCGGCGGTGACCGTGACCGCCCCCCTGCTCACCGACCGGCCGATCTCCTTCGGGGTCCAGGACTTCTGCGGGCGCTGCAGCCGCTGCGCCCGCCTTTGCCCTGCCGGTTCAATCCCCGCCGGGGACAAGGTGATCCACAACCACGTCCGCAAGTGGAAGCTGGATGAGCAATCCTGCCTGGAGTACTGGTGCAGGGTGGGCACCAGTTGCGGGATCTGCATGGCCGTCTGCCCGTGGAGCCATCCCGACAGCCCGCCCCATCGCCTGGCCAGGTTCTTCGCCCGGCGTTCACCCGCAGGGCGCCGGACCCTGACCCGGCTGGAGGAGTTCATGTACGGGCGGAACCCAAAGCCAAGAGCGGGGAATCGCTGGTCGGACTACCGTCCCTATCGTCCCCCGGTTTCATCCCAGGCTGGAGCAATTCACAAGAGCACGGAGACAACGGAGACATAGGAAGAGAGGTCCGCACCCCGCAAAATCGCACCCGCAACCGCGGAAATCGAAAGGGTGATCACCATGGAGGGCCCCACCGAAGGACGCACCGAAGGCCGTACGGCGATCGTGAACATCGGCAGGATCGTGAGCGGGAAGCTCAGTGAACCCATCCTCGCGGGGGATGCCATCCTGGTACAGGACGGCAGGATCCTGGAGACGGGTTTCGAGCGCGACCTCGATCTCGGCGGGGTCACCCGGATCTTCGACGTGCAAGGCAACGCCGTCGCTCCCGGCCTGATCGACGGCCATGTGCACCCCGCCGTGGGGGATTGGCAGCCCCGCTTGAAGATTTTCGACTGGCTGGAGGCGATGTTGCAAGCGGGAACCACTTCTGCCGTTTCCCAGGGGGTCGTCCACCTTCCCGGACGCCCCCGCGACCCGGTGGGCACCAAGTGCATGGCCATCCTCTCCGCCAAGCTGATGGCTTCCTTCCGGCCCGGCGGCGGTTTCAAGGGCTGGTTCGGCACCGTGGTCCTGGAGCCCGGGCTCCGGGAGGAGGACTTCGCCGAGATGAGCCGCCATGGAGTCGGCCTGGTGGCCGAAATCGGCGCCGGAAGCGGGATCCACAAGCCGGGGGACGTGGCGCCCATGGTCGCCTGGGCCCGCAAACACGGCATGAAGGTCTGCATCCACTTCGGCGGCGCGGCCGCTCCCGGCTCGCACACCATCGGTGCCGGGGAAACCCTGGCCATCGCCCCCGATATCATCTGCCACCTCAACGGCGGCTCCACCGCCGCACCCTGGCGGGACATCGTCCAGGTCGTGGAGGAAACCCGCTCTCCCCTGGAACTCGTCTATAACGGCAATCCGCGGCGCCTCCGGGAGATCGTCGAACTCCTGGGAAGCCGGGGCGAGCTGGACCGGGTCTTCCTCGGCTCCGATCAGCCGGTGGGCATCGGCTTCAGCCCGGCGGCCATCCTCAAGACGGTGGTCATGATCTCCTCCGTGTGCGGGATCCCCGCCGAACGGGCCCTGGCCCTGGGAACGGGGAACACCGCGGCCGCGTTCGGCCTGGAGGAGGGACGGATCGAACCAGGCAGGCCGGCCGACCTGATTGCACTGGATCGGCCGCTGGGCACCCAGGCGGCGGACGCCCTGGGCTCCATCGAGGTGGGGGATGTCCCGGCTGTCGGCATGATCATGGTCGACGGCAAGCTCACGGCGACGAGGGGAAAGAACACCCCCCAACCCACAAAACCCTTGCTGATCAGGGCGGGAGGGGGGTAGGGCTCATGCGGGTAATGGAGGTAAGGCCGGTAAGGCGGTTAAAGCGGGTGAAGCTGATCGTCCCCGTGATCACCTCCGCCTGGAACGACTCCCTGAAGCGGAGCTTCCTGGAGCACGTGAGGCCCGGGCTGGAGGTGGAGGTGGTCAACCTGGACCGGGGGCCCGCGTCCATCG
>JACPQU010000079.1 GCA_016190305.1 Bacillota bacterium | reverse complement strand
GCGGGCAATCCCGCCATGCGGCCTTTCACCATCGTCATTCCGCCTCCCAACGTGACCGGTTCCCTGCATATGGGACACGCCCTGGACAACCTTCTCCAGGACATTCTCACCAGGTGGAAGCGGATGAGCGGCTACGATACCCTGTGGCTTCCCGGCACGGATCACGCAGGGATCGCCACCCAGATGGTGGTGGAGGCCAGCCTGGCCAAGGAGGGTAAATCCAGGCATGATCTGGGGCGGGAGCGTTTTCTGCAACGGGTCTGGGAGTGGAAGGAGCGCTACGGGCGGACGATCATCAAGCAACTCCAGCATCTGGGCGCCTCCTGCGACTGGTCCCGCGAACGCTTCACCATGGACGACGGATGCTCCCGGGCGGTGCGCGAGGCTTTCGTCCGTCTCTATGAGAAGGGGCTCATCTACCGGGGGGATTACATCATCAACTGGTGCCCGCGCTGCGACACCGCCCTCTCCGACCTGGAGGTCGAGCACAGGGAGGTGGAGGGGCACCTCTGGCACATCCGTTACCCCGCCCGGGAGACCGCGGGGAGCAGGCGTGACGAGGCCTCCGGCGGGGCGGCAGGCGAGGGACAACGCGGGCCGGCCGGGGACGGAGTGGACGCCGGGGACGGGGTGGTCATCGCCACCACGCGCCCGGAGACCATGCTTGGAGACACCGCGGTGGCGGTGCACCCGGACGACCCCCGCTACCGGCACCTGGTGGGCCGGAAGCTCCGCCTGCCGTTGATGGGCCGCGAGCTTCCGGTGGTGGCCGATGAGGCCATTGATCCTTCCTTCGGCACCGGGGCCCTCAAGGTCACCCCCGCCCATGACCCGGTTGATTTTGAGATCGGCCGGCGTCACGGGATCCCCGCTCTGAAAGTCATTGGAACCGACGGCCGCATGATGCCAGAGGCCGGCGCTTACAGCGGGCTGGACAGGTATGAGTGCCGGGAGATGGTCGCGGCCGACCTGGAGCGGGAGGGACTCCTGATCAAGGTCGAGAGCCATACCCATGCGGTGGGACACTGCCAGCGCTGCGGCACGGTGATCGAACCGCTGCTTTCCCGCCAGTGGTTTGTGCGGATGCAGCCGCTGGCCGACCCGGCCATCAAGGTGGTCCGGGACGGCCGGGTCAGGTTCATCCCCGACCGCTTTGCCCGGATTTACCTGAACTGGCTGGAGAACATCCGGGACTGGTGTATTTCCCGGCAGCTCTGGTGGGGCCACCGCATCCCGGCCTGGTATTGCCGGGATTGCGGGGAGATCGTGGTCGCCCGTGATGATCCTGATCGTTGCCCGTCCTGCTCCGGCAGCCTGGAGCAGGATCCGGACGTTCTCGACACCTGGTTCAGCTCCGCCCTCTGGCCCTTCTCCACCCTGGGCTGGCCTGAGCAAACCCCCGATCTCGCTCATTTCTTCCCGACCACCGTCCTGGTCACGGGGTACGACATCATCTTTTTCTGGGTGGCCAGGATGATCTTCACCTCCCTCGAGTTCACCGGGGAGGTCCCCTTTCACGAGGTGTTCATCCACGGGCTCGTGCGGGACGAGAAAGGGCGGAAGATGAGCAAGTCCAAGGGTATCGGCCTCGATCCCCTGGAGGTGATCGAGGAGTTCGGGGCGGACACCCTCCGCTTCTCCCTGGTGACCGGGAACACCCCCGGCAACGACCTGCGCTATTACCGGGCCAAGGTGGAAGGCGCCCGGAACTTCGCCAACAAGATCTGGAACGCCTCGCGCTTCGTCCTGATGAACCTGGAGGAGGAGAGCCCGGACCGGGAAGAAGTGATCGCCGGGCTGCATGGCGCGCTGGAGCTCTCCGATCGGTGGATCCTCAGCCGCTACGCCCGGGTCGCGGCGGAGGTGGACGGGGCGCTGGCCGCATATGACCTGGGAGGGGCCAGCAGGACCCTGTACGATTTCATCTGGAGCGAGTTCTGCGACTGGTACATCGAGCTGGTGAAGCCCCGCCTCTATGGCGAGAACCAGGTGAGCAAGCGGTCGGCGCGCGCCGTACTTTGCTTCGTCCTGGAGGGCACCCTGCGGCTCCTGCACCCGTTCATGCCCTTCCTTACCGAGGAGATCCGGCAACGGCTTCCCCGCGACGGCGATTATATCGTGACGGCCCCCTGGCCGGCCGCGGAGGTCGCCGGGATGGGACTGCTCGACCCCGAGGTCGAGACCCGGATGAACATCCTCATCGAAAGCATCCGGGGGATCCGCAACGTGCGGAGCGAGATGCACGTCCCGCCGGGGCGGAAGACGCCGGTGATCATTCGATCCCTGACCGCCGAGGCGGAGGACCTCCTGAGGGAGGGAAAGATCTTCATCGAGAGGCTGGCCCTCGCCGAACCGGTCCAGATCCTGCCCGGGCTGGTGGACAAGCCCGAAGGGGCCGCGACGGTCATCGTCCCCGGCGCCGAGGTCTTCGTCTCGCTTTCAGGACTCATCGATCTCCGCCTGGAAATGGGCCGCTTGGAGAAGGAACTGGCCGAGGCCCGGGAGGAGCTTCAGCGGGCCCGCCGGAAGCTGGTCAACCCCGGCTTTCTCGAAAAAGCTCCCGAAGAAGTCGTGCAAGAGGAGCGGCGGAAAGAAATCACGTGGGGGCAAAAGGCGGACAGCCTGCAGGCCCGGATCGCGGATCTTCGAGGCTGAATGAGAACCGGCAGGCATTAATGGCCGGTTGTTGCGTAACAAACGTATCACCGGAGCTATTCGGGGGAGAAACGGCCGGGGGTATACGGCCGGTGTTGATGAAGAACACCCAGAGCTCCTGGACCCGGTTTTTGCTTACCTTTGCGATCACCCTTGCCGCTTATACGGCAACCGTATTGATCTGGGATGCCGTTCGAAAGAACGAAAGCACCTTCCACCTGGGAACAGCATTGGTCCTGGGAGTCGTTAATGGAATCCTTACCACTTTCTGGAGCTGCCGGAAGCCAAGATCCAAGTGAAGGAACTTAATTGCAACGTTTGAAGGCAGCCGTTATAATAATACGTGCCACGCGCGCCTATAGCTCAGGGGATAGAGCACCGGCCTCCGGAGCCGGGAGCCCAGGTTCAAATCCTGGTAGGCGCGCCATTTTTATGCCCTCTTCTCAATTTGCCAGAATCCCCTCCGCGCCGGCCTCCCGCACCCGCTGCTCGATGGCGTCAAAGTCGGTGGAGTAGAGCCCGCGGTCCTTCATCCGCCCGAAGAGGGGCCCTCCCGAAAAGGTGTAGGTCTTCTGGAGACCGCCGGGACCGTCCATCGCCTCCCGTACGAAGGCCACTGATTCCCCCACCGCCGTCTCCCGGGTCAGGACGAGGCCTGTCTTTCCCAAGGCGCGGCGGACGGCGTTGAAACCCGCCAGGGCTCCCGTGGCGACGGCCTCGATATGGCCGTTCAAAAGGCCGGACTTTTCACCCGCGCAGAAGAGGTTGTCGGTGCCGTCCACCAGGAGCGTGTCATCGTGGGGAGCCATGGCCAGGTACCTGATGGAGTTCCCCCTGGTTCCGGCGAAGGGATGATGGTAGACGACGTCCTCGAATCCGGGCAGTTTGCGGAAGTAGCCGAGGGGGAAGAAGGGGGCCATCATCTTGGGCAGGCCGGTGTCCAGGAGCACCAGGTTGGCGGCGAACTCCGGCGACGCGTATTGCTGGCAGGCCTTGAGGGCCAAAAGATCCTGGTGTTGAAGCTCGGTGGGAATCGGTACAAGCAGCACCCCGTTGCCCCGGAGTTCGGCCAGCCGTTCCTCACCCATCGACTCGGGCACCAACAGGCAAGATCCGGTCATCACCCCGTACCCTCCGTCGGCCCGGCGGGCGCAGATCTCCGAAATCCCCATGCGGCCCGCGATGCTGACGCGGGCGCCGTAGGTGGGACACCCGTAAACGCACAGTGAGCACCCCTGCCCGTACTTGGTGCAGTTTCCCTGGGGTCCGGCGGTGCCGGTGCAGTCCGCGAAGGCATCGCCGCCGAAGACCTCCCGGTCCTCGGAGATCACCGCTTCCAGGTGCCCCCCGGCGGCCCGGACTTCTTTCACCCGCGTTCCGGTACGGATCTGGACGCCGAGCCGCATCAGCGACCGCCTGACCGCCCGCTCGATCCGGGTCACGTCGTAAAGAGCGGCGTGCTTGTGGCTGGGAAAATCAACCGAACGGTGGGTGAAAACGGACTCCATGGCCTCGATGAGATCCCCCGCGCCCATTACTTTGAGTTCCTGCATGGCGGTGTAGCGGCCGTTATTCTGGACAAGCCCGCCACCGAGGCCGGAACCGAGGAGCACATCGGAACGCTCCAGAAGGATCACCTCGGCACCGTTCCTGGCGGCACCGGCGGCGGCCGCGCACCCGGCCCATCCTCCTCCGACAACGATTACCTGTGGCACTTCTCGACCCCCCTGGCCCCAATGGAGGGGCTTGATGCCTTTCGCCTGCTGACAACCGGGTCCGGTTCTCTATACCTTGCCTTGATATTTTCAACCAGTTTCCAACCCGATCTTTTTCGGTGATCGAACGGTGAAACCTTTCAAGTAAATCCTGTGAGCCGGGGCGCACGCAGGGAGCGGAGCAGCCGTGCCGAATTGGTGGATGACTGAAATGGTAAAAATGTTACGTACCCTCCGAATAGTCGTTGATTATTGAAAAGTACGCTCGGGCTCCGGTGATGAATCCATCGAAAAAGAAGGTGCAGCGTTGGCGAACGGGCCCTCCCAATTGATCGATTGGTTCAAGTCGATTCCCCTGTCCAGGAGGTGGCTCGGCCTTCTGCTGGCGGTCAACCTGTTCGGTACCGGTTACGGGATCTACTGGTACCGCGAGCAACTGGCCGCGACCCCGGTTCGGTTCTGGCCGGTGGTACCCGACAGCCCTACAGCCGTGCTCCTTTTCAGCTTGATGCTGTACCTCCTGCTCCGGGGATTGCGCAAGCCGCTTCTGGAGGCCTTCGCCTACGCCTATCTTTTCAAGTACGGGCTCTGGACGGTATTGGTCATCGGCCGGGCCGTCTCTTTGGCCGGGGAGGCCTCCTTCGAGGATCTTCACCTGTCCCTTTCCCACGCCGGGATGGCCGTTGAAAGCATCCTTTTCGCCCGGGTATACCGACCCCGCCTGTCCCATGTCCTGGTGGCCGGAGCCTGGCTGCTCTTCAACGACTACATGGACTACTTCCGGCTTTTTCATCCCGACCTCCCCCAGGATGCCTTGTTCCAGTTCAGCAAGTGGATTGCCATCGGTCTCTCCCTCGCGGCGGTGGCCGTCCTGGGACGGTTGGCCGGGGGCAGAGGTCGATCCGCGCTCCAGCCGGATTAACCGGCGCCGCTTTAACCGTCGGGGGATCAACGGAGCAGTTGAGCAGTTGAGCCGGAACTGCTTTATATATGACCGCTTCCAACGGAATGGTTCATCCAGGACGCTTCACGGGAACCGGATTAAAGATCCCTTGCTGGAGAAGGCTTCTAGCGGGATCTCCGGGCATCGCACCGGGCTTCTCTGTCTCGGAAATCCAGGAGGTTTGGGATGGAATCCTATCCGGTGGGATCGCCGCGGTACGACCGGGCAGCCGCCTATATCGAGGGTTTTCACCGCTTCGGGATGCGCCTGGGGCTCTCCCGGCTGAACCGGCTGCTTTCCCATCTCGGAGATCCCCATCTGGGCCTGCAGGTCGTGCACGTGGCGGGAACCAACGGCAAGGGTTCCACCGCCGCTTTAATCGCCTCCATCGCCGGCGAAGCCGGATACCGGACGGCCCTTTTTACCTCTCCCCACCTGGAGTCGTATACCGAGCGCTTCGTCGTCGACGGTCTCGCCATCTCTCCGGAATGTTTTGCGGACCTGGCGGAGGAGATCCGCCCGGTGGTGGAACGGATGGAAGCCGACGGCGAGGATTCCCCCACCGCTTTCGAGTTGCTCACCGCCATGGCCTGCCTTGAGTTCCTGCGGCGGCGGGTCGATCTGGCGGTCATGGAGGTGGGCCTCGGGGGGCGGCTTGACGGGACCAACGTCTTTCCCCGGCCGCTCGCCGCCGCCCTGACCTCCATCGACCTGGATCACACCCAGGTTCTCGGGAATAGCGTCGGTCGGATCGCGGCGGAAAAATGCGGTGTCATCCACCCCGGTGAACCGGTGGTGACCACCGCGGTCAACCCCGAGGCCCTCCGGGTGATCCGGGAGACCTGCCGCCGTTCCGGGGGTCTCCTCTGGGAGTTGGGACGGCAGTTCAGCGCCTCCCGTTCAAGCTGGTCCCTGGCCGGGCAGGAGTTCAGTCTCCGGACCCCGGGGAGGACCTATGATAAGCTCGAGATCCCGCTTCCCGGCCCGCACCAGACGGATAACGCCGCCGGCGCCGCCGCGCTGGCCGAGATCCTGGAGGGAAACGGCTTCCGCGTCCCGCCGGAGGCTGTGGCGGCGGGGCTTCGCCGGGCCAGGTGGCCGGGCAGGTTCGAAGTCTTCTCCACCGCCCCGCTGGCCGTCCTGGACGGGGCTCATAACCCGGGCGGGATGTCCGCCCTGCGCCGGACCATCGAGGAACTATGGGGGGAGCGCAGCCGGCCGGTGCTCCTCCTCGGGATGCTCGAGGACAAGGATATCCCCGGGGCTCTTCAGGTCATCCTTCCGGCGGTTCGAGCCCTGGTGGTCACCGAACCCCCGGTGCCCAGGCGGGCCGGCTGCGCCGAGGTAGCCGCGCTGGCTGCCCGGATCGCCCCCGGCCTGGACGTACGGTACGAATTCTTGGTGGATGACGCCGTCGCCGCGGCCCTCTCTCTTGCCTCCCGGGACGGTCCGGCGGGATCCATCGTGATCTGCGGGTCCCTTTTCCTGCTCGCGCCCGCCCGCAAGGCCCTGGAACGGATGGTCAAGACCCGGGTTCCCCTGCTTTCCGGCCAACTCGTCTGTCCAGGCAGGAAAGATCCTCCTGGGACGTGAAATAGGCAGCCCGGGTCACCTTACCGGCCCGGGTTTCTTCAGCCCCGGGTCACATCCGCCGCCGCTGTTTGACCGGGGGGATGTTTCGGTTGTCCAAATCAAGCGAAAAACAGCGAAATGGGTCGAGCATCCCGTTCTGGCTGTTGTTCCTGGCCCTTTCGCTGGGTGCCCTTGTATCGGGGTACTTTTTCAGCAAGCTTCTGGTGGAGAGGGTGCTTCTAGGACAGCCCGCCGGAAATACGCGCCCGGTGGAGGTGCTTCCCATCCCCGGCGAGGGGGCCGGTACGGACAGGCCCCCGCAGGACGACGGGAGCACCGGCGGGGGAACGCCCGCGCCCGGTTCTTCTTCCGGCGGGGGCAGATCCGCTCCGGGTACGGCTCCGAACGACAACAGTCCGTCCGGAAGCGGGCCGGGAGGATCGGACGG
>JACPQU010000077.1 GCA_016190305.1 Bacillota bacterium | reverse complement strand
CTCGCCGCGGATGACGTGGGTGATCCCCATCAGGTGATCATCCACCGTGACGGCGAAATTGTAGATCGGAATACCGTCCGGACGGGCGACGATGAAATCCCCCATCTCCTCGGGGGCGATACCCACGTGCCCGTGGATCAGGTCATCCAGTTCGAACCCGGTCGGGGGGACCCGGAAGCGGAGACTGGGCTGTCTCCCCTGAGCGGCCAGCCTGGCTCCCTCGGCCGCGCTCAACTCACGGCAGCGGCCGCTGTAACGCGGGGCCTCGCCCCTGCGTCGGGCGGCCTCCCGCTCGTCTTTCAATTCGTCCTCGGTGCAATAGCAAGAATACACCGCCCCCGCTTCCTGCAGGTCCCTCAGGTGCGCCTGATAGAGGGAAATGCGTTCGCTCTGCCGGTAGGGGGCATGGGGGCCGCCCACGTCAGGACCTTCATCCCACTCCAGCCCCAGCCATCTAAGCTCGGCCAGGATCTCGTCCTCGTAAGCCTGCGCGGAACGAGCCCGGTCGGTATCCTCGATCCGGACGATGAATGATCCTCCCCGGCTCCGAGTAAAGAGCCAGTTGAAAACAGCGGTACGGAGGTTGCCGATGTGGATGGAGCCAGTAGGGCTTGGAGCCATCCGAACCCTCACCGGGCGCGCACCATCAATACCGGCGCCATCCTTCATCCTCTCCACCTCTCGTTCAGATCCGGGCCGGCCCGGCCGGCGGAAACCGTCCGGCTGTCAATCCTGATCACCGATTCGGATCACCGGCTGGTACTTTCCGTCAGGCGCGCAAGCACCGCCTCCAGCTCGGAGAGACTGCGCCCGTAGCCGGCCCAGTCCCCCGCCCGAGCGCGTTCCTGGGCCTGCTCCAACAGTTCCCGGGCCCGGCGGCCCAGTTCGACCGGATCATTCGGCAGAGGCCCGGTGGAATCGCCCCCGGGGATTCGGGGATCCGGAGGCCTTCCGTCTGCTCCTTCCGGGCCCAAGGGGTCATCCCCTCCCGCCGGTGGATCTCCAGCCGGGCCGATCACCCCGGCGAGGGCTTCCTCGAGGGACAGAGCCATAAACACCCTCGCTCCGTGAACGGCGATGATTCTTCGAAGTTCGGGGAGACCCCCGGCCTCCGCCTGGAGATAAAGGGGTTCAACGTAAAGAATGGTCTCGCCGATGGGGATGACCATCAGGTTGCCCCTGATGGCCCGGGACCCTGCCTGGCTCCAGAGGGTCAGCCGCTGCGAGATCTCCGTATCCTGATCGATCCGGGCTTCGATCTGCGACGGCCCGTAAACGATCTTGTCCTTGCCGAATTTAAAAAGAATAAGCTTGCCGTATTGTTCCCCGTCGGAGCGGGCCGCAAGCCAGGTCACCATATTGTCCTTGGCGGCCGGGGTGAAGGGGAGCATCAAGATGAACTCCTCAAGCTCCTCACCGGGGATCCGCATGATGATGTAGTACGGCTCCATCTTGACGACCTGTTCGTCGAACCTCTCGCTGGGGATGTTCCAGACGTCCTCCCGGTTATAGAAGAGTTGGACGTCGGCCATATGGTAGACGGAGAACATCCGCGCCTGGATCATGAAGAGGTCCTGGGGGTACCGGAGATGGCTTCGCAGCCCTTCCGGCATCTCCTCGATCGGTTTGAGGAGCCCGGGGAAAGCCTTGCTGTAGGCCTGGATCAAGGGATCAGACTCATCAATAAGGTAGAAACTCACCTCTCCGGAATAGGCGTCCACCGTCACCTTGACCGAGTTCCGGATATAGTTCAGGCCCTCGTCGGCAGGCTGGGAATACGGGAAGCGGCTGCTGGTGGTATATGCGTCGACGATCCAGAACAGGCTCCCGTCCTGGACGACCAGGTAAGGGTCCCGGTCGAGAAGCAGGAAGGGCGCGAGGCGCCGCACCCGATCGGTCACCTTGCGGTATAAGAGGAGCCGGCTTTCCGGCTGGAGCACGTCGCTCAGGATCAGCCGGTAGCTCCCCAGGCGGAGGGAGAAGGCCAGCTTCTTCAAAGGAGAGTCCAGGGGTACGCCGCCGGCGCCCTCGTAGAGCGTGTACTTGTTCTGGTCCCCCACCGGGTAATCAAACTCTTTCTGGGTGGTCCTGACGAAGACCGGGTTGTCGGTGAGTTCTCCATAATAGATCTCCGGTCGCTGCACCACGATATCGGCTTGGGCCACCGGGGGGATATTCTTAATCAGGAAAGAGGGCTGGCCTTCGCTCGCCACCTCGTTGACCGTGCTCATCACCAGCCCGTAACCATGGGTGTATACGAAATTCTGATTAAGCCAGGTTTGGGCCTGAGACGGAAGACTTGTTTGATCCAGTTCCCTGGCGGAGAGAAGCACCTGGCGATACCGGCCGTTAATTTGGTAACGATCGACATCCACATCGTTGAATCGATAGTACTGGCGCAGTTCCTGGAGCTGCTTGTAGGACTGACCCAGGGGACGGTAGTCCCAAAGGCGGATGTTCTCGACGGTGGGGGCGTTCGCTTTGAGGATCTCGGTGTTGAGCTCGTCGCCCACCGGAAAGTCCTTTTCCGTCACCTGATCCAGGTTGTACGCCTGGCGGGTGAGCGCGATGTGGTTGGTCAGGTAAGGCCTTTCGCGGTCCAGCTCGCTCGGCTCCACCACGAACCGCTGAACCACCCCGGGGTAGACGTAGCCCAGGAGAATGGAGAGGACAAGGATCCCGCCGGTGATCATTCCGACCGGTCTCAGGCTTCGCCCGCGGACGATCACGTAGGGCAGGACGACGGCCGCAAGGACTATGACCACGGAAAGGATCCGAAGACCCGGTAGAAAGGCTCGGACATCGGCATAACCCGCTCCGAAGAACTTCCCTCCGGAATAGACCAGTTCCAGGGCGTCCAGCCGGTAATCCCAGGCCTTGAGCAAGAAATATCCCGACAGGAGGATTGAAAGGTGAACGCGGGCCTGGCGGCTGAGCCGGAAGCGACCCGAGGCGTCGACCAACCCCCCCGTGAGCAGATAGACGGCGGCGACGACGATGAGTGCGGCGACCACCAGGAAGCCGGCGTATCCCTGGATGATCCTGAGCACCGGCAGTTCAAAGATGTAGAAACCGATGTCTCTCTGAAAAAGGGGCTCCGCGGAGCCGAAAGGAACTCTCGCGAAAAAGAGCTTGAACTTCAGCCATGTGGAGGCGCCGTAGACCCCGCCGAAGAACGCCAGTCCCGCCGAACCCAGCGCCCCAAAGAGCATCAGGCTGCGCTGGGTAAACATCTTTCCCCATGGAGTCAGGATCGGAGGCAGAAACTCTACGGAAGCAACCGTCATTCTTGGCCGGGAGCGAATCGCCAGCCAGTAGTTAAGGAACACGAAGATAAAAAGAACCAACCCCGCCGCCAGGGCGACCGCCCATTGGGAGCCGAGGTAGTTCCAGAAAAGAGCCGATATTCCCAAGCTGTCGAACCAGAGGAAATCGGTATAGAGCCAGGGGAGGAAAAAGAAGAAGAACAAGAAACCAGTGATCAGGGTGAAGGCGGCCAGCCTGCGGGCTGTGTTCGAGCGGACGTTAGGGGTCAAATTTTAACTCCTCCCGGTATGAACTCCGGTGTGATCTTCATCCCCCCCGTTTTTCCGGACCCCTATTCGCCGCAGGGTACTGCGATACCCTCCCCGGCGATCGACCCGTTGTCCGGAAGAGCTGAAAGGTCAAGAAAACTGGAAGCTCTTGGAGTCGCTGGAGCCGGTGATCCGTGAAGACCTGTTCTCTCTCGATGATCGGATTGTTCCAAGGTTAGTTTGGTAGCCCCAACGGGACTCGAACCCGTGCTACCGCCTTGAGAGGGCGGCGTCCTAACCACTAGACCATGGGGCCACCTGTTGAATTTTGGCTGGGGGAGAAGGATTCGAACCCTCGCGCCCAGATCCAGAGTCTGGTGTCCTACCACTAGACGATCCCCCAGCAAGATCATAAAGCGAAAACCTGAAGTAAAAACCAGAACGAAAACCCATTCTTCCAAGAACCCGTTGATCCGGAGAAAAGACCACCGGATCGCGAACTTAATTATAGGGAAATCGGCCTTTGCTTGTCAAGGAACGGGCTGGAACGGAAACAGCTTTGAACGAAAACAGCCTTGATCCGGAACTCAACCAGCCACGCACGCAGCGCGATCGATCCGATCCAGGGTCAGTTCCCTGCCGACCAGGGCCAGGACCTCGAACAGCCCCGGGCTGACCGTCTTTCCGGTGACAGCCATGCGCAGCGGGTGAATCAGGTCCCCGGCCTTGAGGTTCAACTCCGCCGCCAACCCCCGGATCGCCTCCTCGATCTCCTCCTGGTTGAAGGGTTCCACCCCCGCCAACCGCTCCCGCGCCGCGGTGAGCCGGGCCGCCACACCCTCCTTGCGGATGACCTTCTCCAGGCCGGCGGGATCCAAGGGGACCTCCGCCGGGAAAAAGTAAGCGGAGTCCGCCGCCAGTTCCTCCAGGTTGTGAACCCGTGGGCGGAGGAGGTTGAGGACCCGATGATACCACTCCCGCCCGTCCGGTCCGGCGGGGATGGTCAACCCGCGGCGCTTCATCAGGGGATCCAACCTCTCTTCCAGGATCTCCAGGGGCAGTTCCCGGAGATAATGCCCGTTGAACCATTCCAGTTTGCCCGGGTCAAAGACCGCCGGATTCCGGGATACCCGTTCCAGCGAGAAAGCCTGGACCAGCTCCGGCACCGTGAAAAGCTCACGGCGATCGTCATAGGACCACCCAAGGAGCGACAGGTAATTGGCCACGGCTTCCTGCACGAAACCGGCTTCACGGTATTGCCCCACCGACGTGGCCCCGTGCCGCTTGGACAAACGGGTGCGATCGGGACCTAGGATGAGAGGGATATGGGCGAAAAAGGGCTTCGCTCTTCCCAGGGCCTCGTAGATGAGGAACTGCCGCGGGGTATTGGAAAGGTGGTCCTCCCCCCTGATGACGTGGCTGATCCCCATCTCGATGTCGTCCGCCACCACGGCGAAGTTATAGGTCGGCGACCCGTCGGCCCGGACAACCACGAAGTCCCCCATGATCTCGTTGGCGAACTCTACCCGGCCGCGGATCCCGTCATCGACAACGGTCTTACCGGAAGTCGGAACCCGCAGCCGGAGGGCCGAGGTTCTTCCCTCCGCCTCCAGCCGGACCCGATCCGCGGGAGTAAGCTCCCGGCAGCGGCCGTCGTATCCCTGGAATTTCCCCTCCCCGCCGGTCCCGGCTCTCCGGGCCTCCAGCTCCTCCGGCGTGCAGTAGCACGGGTAGAGAAGCCCGGCGTCACCAAGGAGCCCGGCGTAGCGCCGGTAGAACTCCGAACGCTGTGATTGAAAGTAGGGACCGTGTCCGCCGTCCGCCCCCGGCCCTTCGTCCCAGTCCAGCCCAAGCCAGGCCAGATCCTCCAGGATCGCCGCCACCGATTCCCCGGTGGAACGCTGCTGGTCGGTGTCCTCGATCCGCAAGATGAAGCGGCCTCCGGCACGCCGGGCGAAGAGCCAGTTGAAAAGGGCCGTCCGGGCGCCGCCGACATGCAGGTAACCGGACGGCGACGGGGCGAACCTGACGCGAACCGTGGTCGTGTTGCCCACCTCCACATTAGATCCCTTCAGATCCCCGGCTTGCCCTCCAGCAGGCAGACGGCGTAAGCCGCGATCCCTTCCCCCGCGCCGGTGAAGCCCAAGCCCTCGGTGGTCGTCGCTTTGACGCCGACATCTCCCGCCGGGATCCCCAGGGCCCGGCCGATGTTGGCCGCCATCCGATCGCGGTAAGGGGCCAGGCGCGGCTGCTGGGCCACTACCACCCCGTCCACGTTGGCCACCTCGTAGCCCGCGCCCGCCACGAGGGCGGCGACGCCGGCCAGGAGGTCCAGGCTCCGTGCGTCCTTCCAGCGGGCATCGGAGTCGGGGAAGTGAAGGCCGATATCCCCCAGAGCCGCCGCCCCGAGGAGGGCATCCATCACGGCATGGATCAGGACATCTGCGTCCGAATGTCCTTCCAGGCCGAGGGGAAAGGGGATCGTCTCCCCCCCGAGGATCAGGGGGCAGCCCGGGACGAGGCGATGAACGTCGTATCCGAAACCGGTTCGCATGCGCATCCCCAGGCACCCGGTCCGCTGGCGGCCCGTCCCCAGATGCTCCGCCCGCGGGCGCTCACTTCCGCCCCCGGCGCGCCGCTTGGCCAGGATCCCCTCCGCTGCCGCCAGATCGCCGGGAGTGGTGATCTTAAAATTGTCGGCAAGACCCTCGATCACCCGGACCTGGCCGCCCGACGCCTCCACGAGCCCCGCTTCATCGGTGACCTCCAACCCTTGCTCGGCGGCGGCACGGAAGGCCTCCTCCAGCACACCACGCCGGAATCCCTGGGGGGTTTGAACCAGCCAGAGCCCCTCCCGGGGAACGGTTGCAGTGATCCTGCGGCCCTCGTCCACCCGCTTCACCGTGTCGGCCACCTCGAGGGCGGGAACGGCTGCTCCCCACTCCGCCGCCGCGGCCGCCACCCGGGAGATCAGCTCGGGGGTGACGAGAGGCCTGGCGCCGTCGTGGACGAGCACCACCTCGCAGGAAGTGGAGAGGGCCTCCAGGCCTTTCCGAACGGAATCCTGGCGGCGGGGTCCTCCCTCCACCAGGACAGATGCCTTGGAAAAAGAACGCGGGCCGGAGAGAGCCTCTTCGTAGCTCTCCTTGTCGGCCCCGCGGACGACGATCACGATCTCCCGGATTTCGGGTGTATCCTCGAAGGCTTGCAAGGTATGGGCCAGGACAGAACGATCACCCAGGGGGAGCAGTTGCTTGTTGCCCCATCCCCGCATCCGCCGGCTGAAACCCGCCGCCGCGATTACCGCCCCGACCCTCAGTGCGCCCATCCGTCAGGCGCTGGAGGGAACCTTTTCCATCATCTGCTTGGG
>JACPQU010000078.1 GCA_016190305.1 Bacillota bacterium | reverse complement strand
GCCCTGTACAAGGGCCTCCTGGAGGAGACGGGGATGCAGGGCAGGGGTCTGCTTCCGGCCACCTTCTACGTGCTCCGGAACACGCAGATCACGCAGGCCCTGGTGGAGATCGGGTTTCTGACCAACCGGAACGACGCCGCGCTTCTGGCCACCGAAGCCTTCCGGCGCAAGGCGGCCTACGGAGTCTACAAGGGGATCCTGTATTACTTCGGAAAGCAGTAGGACAGGATCCGTTTAGGCTGAACAAGATCAGGCAAAGGTTAAACAAGATCAGGTACGGGTTGAACAAATCGGAAATCGACATTCGGAAATTGACATATGGAGATGAACGCCGGGTCCTGATCACCATAAAACTAAACAGTTTGTAAAATATCAAGCGGAGCCCGGCCGGGGAGCACACCTTCCTCGACGTCCGGACTCCGCTTGTGCTATATTATCGATTAGGGTTGGATCGTCGCGCGGGCGCGGCGTAAATCAACCCTTTGTTTTTTAGGAGGATGATCCATCGTGGACGGAAACAGAAAACGATTCTTCTCCTATCTCGGGATCGCCCTGGTCGCCTTCATCGCGGGTGCGGTGCTGGTTTCGCTCTACGAATTACAGGACCTTTCCATCGCCGGCGAACTGGGGGAGTCTCCTTCCAAGAATCCTGTTCTCCAGGAACCGTTGGGCCGGGCGGACGATGGGCCCGCTCCGGCGCCCCTTCTGCCGGCGGGAAGCTTTGACGTGGCCGAGATTGTGGATCGTGCCGGCCCCTCGGTGGTCTTTATCGAAACGGCCACCAAGGTGGCCCGGCGGACGAATCCTTTCTTCAGCGACCCCTTTTTCCGCGATTTCTTCGGTGATCGATCCGGGCCCAGCGAACCCCGGATCCAGGAGGGGCTCGGAACCGGCTTCGTGATCAGCGCGGACGGCCTGATCCTCACCAACGAGCACGTCATCCAGGGCGCCGATGAAATCAAGGTGACCATGCAGGGGAGCGAGGAGCCGCTGGCCGCTGAGGTGGTCGGGAAGGACAGTTTCCTGGACCTGGCGGTGATCAGGGTCGATGCCGGGCGGAAGCTGGTCCCGCTGCCCCTCGGCGACTCGGAAAAGCTCAGGGTAGGCGAATGGCTGGTGGCCATCGGCAATCCCTACGGTCTCGACCACACGGTCACGGTGGGGGTCTTGAGCGCCACCGGCCGTCCGGTGAACGTCTCCGACAAATCTTACAAGAACCTGCTGCAGACCGATGCGGCCATCAACCCCGGCAACAGCGGCGGCCCCCTGCTGAATGCGCGGGGTGAGGTGATCGGAATCAACACGGCGGTCAACGCCGCCGCCCAGGGGATCGGGTTCGCCATCCCCATCAACGAGGCCAGGGAAGTCATCGGCTTTCTGAGCGGCCAGGAGTCCATGCCCTGGCTCGGGATCGTCCTTACCCCGGTGAGCGAGGACCTGGCCGCGTACTTCAAGGCCCCGGACACCAAAGGGGCCATCATCACCAGCGTCTTGGAAGACGGCCCCGCCGCCAAGGCAGGGATCCAGAGGGGAGACATCATCAGGGAGTTCGAGCGCGAGCCGGTCAGCGACCCTGATGTCCTGATCAGCAAGATCAGGGAGCGTAAGGTGGGGGACCGGGTGTTGCTGCTGATCCTGCGCAACGGGGAGAGCCGCCTGGTGACCGTCGCGCTCGGAGACCGCCCGAGACAGTAGGAGGAACCTTTGTGCCGGAACTGCTCGTCTTGGTGAATCCCCTCTCGGGACGCGGCCGCGCCCTGGAAATCGGGAAGGCCGCGACCGCCGAGCTGATCCGGCTGGGTGTCGCCTGCCGGACCGTGATCTCGCCGGACCTGCAAGCCCTGAAAGCGGTCGCAGCGGCCGCGGTGGCCGAGGCGGCTGCGGCAACCCTGACAAACGCGGCGGCCCCTGCTCCCCCGCGGGGCGAACGCGGAGGGGTGGCGGTGGTCGGCGGGGACGGGACGATCCGGGAAATCGGGGCCGTCCTGCTTTCCACCGGGATTCCACTCGGCGTGATCCCCGCCGGCACCGGAAACGGGTTCGCCCGCTCCCTGGGCCTTCCCAGGCGGGTGAGGGGCGCGTGCAAGGTCATCGCCACCGGGTCCTCCGGGGACGTGGACGCCGCCCTGGCGCATTTCGCGCCTCTTCCGGACGAACCGGCGGGCGCGGACATGGATGCCGCCGTGTCCCCGTTCACCCGCCCCTTCTTCAACGTCATGGGCGCCGGGCTGGATACCCTGGTGGCCGAGCGGGTAAAGACCTACAGCAGATTGCGGGGGCTCCCTGCCTTCGTGGTGGGAACCGCAGCCCTCTACTCCGCCACGCCGCCGTGGCGCTTCCGGATCACCTGGGGTTCCAGCGAACTTGAGCTGTCGGGCCTCGTGGCCGCGACGGCCAACGGGAGCTACTACGGCAAGGGCTTCCAGATCGTCCCCGGCGCCGACCCTCGTGACAGCCGATTGGATCTCGGGATCATCCCTCCCCTCCGCCTGATTCGCCTGGCGGCCGCGCTGCCCTACTTTTTTTCGGGAGGTAAGTGGGGCGGATCCCCTCTGACCATCGCCCGGGAGATCGAGAAAGTACGGATCGAAAGTACCCCTCCCGCCCCGGTTCACGCCGACGGCGATCCGGTCGGTCAGACCCCCGTGGAAATCTCCGTGCTGCCCGGCGCGATCAGGGTATTTCTTCCGTCCCTTGATTGCTGAACTAAGGAAGGATTTTTAGAAGCATAGGGCCAAATGTGTTGGACAAAGGCGGATTTTTGCGGGGTGATACGTGTCGTGAGCAATATCGATCTGATCCTTTGGCTTCAGGGCTGGGCCAGTCCGCTGCTGACCTCCGTCTTCACCTGGATCACCAGGCTGGGCAACGAAGAGTTTTACCTCCTGCTGATCCCGTTCATCTACTGGTCGGTGGACCGAAAGCTCGGGTTCAGACTTTTCTACGTCTTCACCCTTTCGATGCTCATCAACGTCGGGCTGAAGGAGTACTTCAAGACCCCGCGTCCCTCCCCGGAACAGGTGCGGGTGATCTACCCGGAATCGGGAGAGGGCTACGCCTTCCCTAGCGGACACGCCCAGGGGAGCACCACCTTGTGGGGCTACCTGGCGACTAAGGTGTCCCGGACCTACTTCACCGCCCTGGTCGTGATCATCGTCCTCCTTGTCAGCGCGTCCCGCCTGTACCTGGGGCTTCACCACCCGGTGGACGTCCTGGCCGGAATCGTCATCGGGCTCGGCCTCCTTTGGGTGGCCGGATTGGTGGAGAAGGCCGGCGACGCCATCACCCTGAGTCTTCCCCTGAGGCTGTTTCTCTCCGTCCTGCCCCTCGGACTTCTGCCTTTCGTCGGGGGGCTTTATTTCGCCAAGATGGTGGGTTACCTGGTGGGAGGAACCGTGGGCTACGCGTTGGAGAGCGGCACGGGGGGGACCGCCCGCGCCGGCTTGGGAAGCCAGGTGGTCAAGCTGGTGCTCGGGTACGGGATTTTCCTCGGCCTGCGCTTCGGGACCTCCGGGGTGATTCCGGACGAGACCCTACTCCAGGTCCTGCGCTACGGGGTCATCGGGCTCGCGGGAACCTTCTTCATGCCGGTTCTGTTCCGGCGTCTGGGGCTGGAACGGGCCCAGGCCGCCAGGTACCGGGCGGCCGGCGGGAGCTATTAGCGGGGGCTATTATATTAGATGAAAAGATTGCGTTAAATGAAAAGATTGTGCCACAAACACCGAACGGCCGCCCTGATTTCAGGCGGCCGTTCGGTGTTGACTGCGGAGTTTGATGACGGACTTTTTCCGGTGATTCCGCTAGATATCCTCAAAGCGGCCGGCCAGCTTCTGCATAACCTGGGGCATCGTCGTGTACTCCATTTCGTCCAGGGGGAGGCGATGGGGCTCGAAGGGGCCCATCGTCCGCAAGTAGTCGGCGATCTCGTTGGCCTTGTCGCGGGCGCGATCAAAGGCGCAGTCGGTGAAGAGATCGCGCGGCCCGTGCAGCTTGCCGTCGGCAAGCTGGAAGCCCAGCGATACCACCCGCGGCGGGCCGTCAAAGCGGCTCGGGGTGGCGTCCGGCATTGATACCGGCATGATGGGCCCGTGGTGGGATCCTCGCATCCAGCCGGCGACCACGTGGGGCGTGGCGAAGGGTTCGAGTACTTCTCCCACGGCCGGGAGCCCGCTCTGGCAGCGGACGATGCAGACCGGATCGTCCTTCCCGACGTACCTCCCGGCGAGGAGGTTCAGGCGCTGGGTGCTGGTGGCCGCCGCCGGCTCCCCGGTCTCCCGCGAAACAATGCCCTTGATGCAGAAGCGGGAGGGGGCCCCGATGAAGATGAGGAGATCATAAAGCTCCTCCGGGGCGAGGAACTTGACCCGCTTGTGCTGGATCAGGTCATGCACTTCGAACTCGAATCCCTTGTGCATCTTGGGGTCGATCACGAGGCCGATGGTGTTGAAGGGATCGGCGAACATCTTGTACAGGGGGAGGTTCCAGGCCCCTGGCTCGGTTTTGTCCGCCATGAACACGATGATGGGCTCGCTGGTGCGCTCGACGAACTCCATCTCTGCACAACCGGGGCCCAGGCCCTTGATGTTCCCCGAGAAGGAATCGGAGAGCAGATCCTGGCCGGCGCCGTACAGCTTCAGTTTCCGGGCGACCGTCGTGCAGGCCGTGAAGACGTCCCATGCGAAGCGGTGGATCTCCAGGTCGTCGATCCCCCGCCGATGGGTCATGATGAGATTGATGTCGTCGCCTACGTATGCCACGCAGCCATCCACCAGCAAGCCGCGATCGACGGCGCCGGAAACATCCGCCCGGGCCCTCTCCAGAAGGTCTGGGTGGACGCTGGAATGGCCTACGTACCCTCCAATGTCAGCCTTGATCACGCTGACCGTGATGGGTTGTTGGGACACGCTGACCCCCTCCAGGGTGTTTGGTGGCCCCGGGTTTTCTGTTTTTTACCCGGGGTGATCGGTATCGGCATAATCTCTACTCTAAATCAAGTATTCTGATCCCCGGGGGACCATTCCTGCCGTTTTCATCCGCCGTTGATCACCCTCCGCTGCCGTCCGCCTTCTTCATCCCCACGGTTGCGGCTGCGTCCTGAGCCGCCGGGAACAAGGGCGGGGATTGGCGCGGTAGCCGCGGGGGGATAATTCAGGATACGATCCCTGTTTTACTGGAGGATTGCCCGCCCCGGGGCAAGAACCTACGTACCGGGGAAAGGGCCCGACCGGGCCTTATTTTGCGGTCCATTTCAGCCCGGGTCCGGATCCGGTTTAATTCAATTCGGGTTCTAATTAGGGCTCCAATTCGGGCTCCAATTTGGGTTCCAATTCGGGTTCCGATTCAGGCTCAATCCGGTCCATTTCAATATATGTCCGTCTCTTCGAGGAGGAATGACTTTCTTGAAGGTTGAGGTCCGGCAGGGAACCGTGGAGGAAACTGCTGCCGACGCGCTGGTGGTCAACCTGTTTCAAGGCGTGGAGAAACCGGGCGGCGCCACCGGCGCCGTGGACGGTGCCCTGGGCGGCTTGATCAGCCGCTTGGCGGCGGACGGCGAGATCAAGGGCAAGGACGGCGAGGTGACCCTGATCCACACCGAGGGACGGTTGAATGTTCCCCGGGTCCTGGTCGCCGGGCTGGGCAAAAAGGAAGAGTTCGATTGGCAGAAAGCGGCGGCGGCAGCGGCGGCGGCCGCCCGCAAGGCCCGCGGCCTCGGGGCGCGCAAACTGGCGACCGTGATTCACGGCGCCGGAACCGGAGGCCTGTCCCCGGACCGGGCAGCCCAAGCGGTGGTCGAGGGAACCATCCTGGGGCTCTACGAGTTTCGGAAGTTCAAGACCGAGTCGGACGAGGACGAACGGCCGGGGATCGATGAACTCCTGCTGGTGGAACAGGATCCCGCCAAGCTGGGGGCGGCCAGGGATGGTGCCGCACGGGGCGGTTTGCTTGGTGAGGTGATCAACGAGACCCGGGACCTGGTCAATTCCCCGGGCAGCGAGGTGACCCCCACGAGCCTGGCCGAGTGCGCCCGGGATCTCGCCCTCTCGAACGGGCTCGAAGTCGAAATCCTCGGGCCGGCCGAGCTGGAGAAAATGGGAGCCGGGGCCATCCTGGCCGTAGCCAAGGGCAGCGTTCAGCCTCCGCGCTTGATCTCCCTTCGGTATCAGGCAGCGGGTGCTCCCGAAAACCTGACCCTGGCCCTGGTGGGGAAGGGGATCACCTTCGACGCCGGAGGAATCTCGATCAAGCCTGCCAGCAAGATGCACGAGATGAAGATGGATATGGCTGGTGCAGCCGCGGTTCTGGGGGCGATGAAGGTGGTGGCCGCGCTCAAGCCGGCGGTGAACGTGATCGGCATTGTCGCAGCCACCGAGAACCTCCCCTCTGGCACGGCGGTCAAGCCGGGGGATATCGCCAAGACCATGTCCGGCCTGACGGTGGAGATCCTCAATACCGATGCCGAGGGGCGGCTAATCCTGGCTGACGCCGTGACCTACGCCCGGAAGCTGGGGGCTACTCACATCGTGGATCTTGCCACCCTGACCGGCGCTGTCCTGGTCGCCCTCGGCAGCCTCGCATCCGGTCTCGTCTCCAATGACGAGGGCCTGACCGACCTGGTGAAGAAGGCGTCGGAGCTTTCCGGGGAGCGGGTGTGGCCGTTCCCGACCTACCCGGAATACAAGGAGGATCTCAAGGGAGAGTTCGCCGATCTCAAGAATGTGGGAGGGAACGGGGCGGGCACCATCATGGGGGGGCTTTTCATCGGCCGTTTCGCGGAGGGTCTGCCCTGGGTGCACCTCGACATCGCCGGCACGGCCTGGAACGACAAGTCCGGGAAGGTGCTCGGCAAGGGCGCAACCGGTGTCGGCGTCCGGATGATGACCGAACTTGCCTTCTTGATGGCGGCCAGGTCGGCGTCGTGAGTTGCCCTCACCGTGGCGACCCGACGGTCGTTTACGTGGCTTCCGGCCTGCGGTGGCATCGACACTTTCGAATTCCTTGTGATAGAATGGCGATCATAGAGATGCAGGGCTTGCAAAGAGGGAGGTGCTACTGGCGTGCGCGAGAAGGTCGAAAAAGTGCTTGATGAGATCCGGCCTGCTCTCCAAGCCGACGGCGGGGATGTCGAGTTGGTCGGCGTGGAGAACGGGATTGTCAGCGTCAGGCTGACGGGGGCTTGCGGTGGCTGCCCGATGTCAACGATCACCCTCAAGCAGGGAATCGAGCGGCACCTCAAAGAGAGGCTCCCCGAGGTGCAGACTGTTCAGGCGGTCAACTGAACCGCAGTCTATCATATCGAAAGTCAGATTCGAACGTTTCCCGTGTTAAATAAAAATGAATATTAAACCATAGCAAAAAGGCCCGGCTCCAGACCGGGCTTTTTTTATGGCCATCGAAGCAGGGTACCTTAGCGCCGGGGTAGTAGTAACTTTTGCCAGGGAAAGTCACGGGGAAGGATAGGAAAGGCTACGACGGCAGCAGCCAAAAGGGGGTTTGTTTTTTTGGTCAGCGGTTTCAGCGACACCCACCTGGAACTGAGGAAAGTGGTCACCGAAGTCGCCGCGAGGGAGTTCGCGCCGCGGGCGGCGGCACGGGAAAAGTCGGAAACCTTCCCGCGGGATCACATGAAGCGGCTGGCAGACCTGGGATTCCTGGGGATCACCATTCCGGAAGCCCTGGGGGGCCCGGGCGCCGATCTCTACAGCTTCCTGATCACCGCCGAGGCTCTCGCGCGCTCCTGCGCCGCCACCGCTTTCGCCTACGTGATCCAGGAGGCGGCAGCCGCCGCAATCCTGGTCGGGGGAACAGACGAGATCAAGAAGCAGTATCTTCCCGGGATGGCGAAAGGGGATGTCATCGGGGCCACCGCCGGTACGGAGGCCTCCGGGGGATCGACCCCGCTGGCGTTTGAGAGCTTCGCCGCCAAGACCGACGATGGTTACCGTCTTAACGGCCGGAAGGTCTTCATCAGCGGCGCCGGTGAAGCGGACCTTTACGTGATCGTGGCCAAGACCGACCGGGAAAAGGGGATCGGGGGGATCTCGGCCTTCGCCCTGGACAAGGGCACCGGTGGGCTCTCCTTCGGGAAGAAAGAGGACAAGATGGGTCTCGGCGCCGTACCCGCCCGCGAGATCATCTTTGAGGACAGCCCCATCAAACCTTCCCGGTTGCTGGGACAGGAAGGGGGCGGGGTGCCGGTCCTGATGGCTTTCGCGGGGATCGCGGCCTTGGGCGCGGCGGCCATTGCCGTTGGAATCGGACAGGCGGCTCTTGACCAGTCCATTCGTTACGCCAAGGAAAGAGTGATTCTGGGCAAGCCCATCGCCACCATCCAGGCCACCCAGTACAAAATCGCGGATATGTTCGCGGCGGTGGAAGGCGCCAGGTCGCTCCTGTACCGGGCGGCTTACCAGCGGATCAGCGGTCCCCCGGGCCCTCCGGCCCCGGTCTTCGCCGCCAAGATCACGGCGACCGAGGCGGCCCTCCGGGTGGCCGACGCCGCCATCCAGATCCACGGCGCGTACGGTTACTCCCGGGAGTTCCCGGTGGAGCGCTACTACCGGGAGGCGCGCGCCCTGAGCATCCACTTCGGAATTAACGAGGTGTTGCGGGAGAACCTGGGAAAGATCCTTTTGGGCTTGATGTAGGCCGGCTTTTCGGGAAAGAATGGTATCGGTGGGATATGGAGTAATCATAGCCTGGCGGGGCCCCTTTTCAAGGGCCCTCGCCAGGTGATTTTTAAGGGGTGAAGTCGATCATCATGCCCAAAGCGAAGCGGATGCGTGCGATGTCCATACTCCTCTCCGTCGCCGTCCTGATCACGATCCTGTCCGCACCGGGAGTGTCGGCCCAGGAGGTAAAAGCCGGCGACCCCGCCCAGGGGGCCGGAGGGGCCACCGTGGCCGCCGTATCGGCAATCCTGATCGACGTCACCACCGGACGGGTCCTCTTCGAACAGAATCCTGACCAGCGGCTGGCCCCGGCCAGCTTGACCAAGATCATGACCGTGGCGCTGGCCCTGGAGGCCGTCAATGACGGAAAGGTCGGGTTGAACGATCCTGTGACCGTCAGTCAGAACGCGGTCAAGCTGGGCGGTTCCACCATGTTTCTGGAGGCGGGGATGAAGGTGCCCCTCCTGGAACTTCTGAAAGGGGTAACCGTGGTTTCGGGGAACGATGCTTCCACGGCGGTGGCGGAGTACGTGGCGGGGAGCGAGGAGTTCTTCATCCAGCTAATGAATCGCCGGGCCGCCGAACTGGGTCTCTCCAACACCCATTTCACCAACAGCCACGGACTGGACCAGGAGAACCACTATTCGAGCGCCCGTGATCTGGCCACCCTGACCGCTTATGCGGACCGCACGTTCCCCCTTTTCGTCGAACTGCATGCGATGCGGGAGATGACGTTCAACAAGATCACCCAGCCCAACCGCAACGGTCTTCTCGCCGCCTATCCCGGGGCTGATGGGGTCAAAACAGGGATGACCAACCAGGCCGGCTACTCCCTGGTGGCCTCGGCCGGGCGGGAGGGGATGCGCCTGATCGCCGTGATCCTCAAGGCTGAGGGCGCCACGGTGCGGGAGGCCGAAGCCACCAAGCTACTCAACTACGGCTTCCGCAACTTCGAGACGGTCAAGGTTCTGTCCAAGGGTGACGACCTGGGCGAGGTGCAGGTAAGGTCAGGAAAGGAAGAAACGGTCGGCCTGGTCGCGGAGGAAACCCTGGT
>JACPQU010000008.1 GCA_016190305.1 Bacillota bacterium | reverse complement strand
GCCCATGAAGTAGTCCTCCATCGGGGGCTTGCCGACGATGGTGGTCAGGTAGACGGGATCCCGGCGATGGGTCAAGCAGGTCAGGTGAAAGACCGGGAAGGGCTCCGCCGGCGAGTAGAAGCCGGTATGATCCCCGAAGGGGCCCTCGATCCGCCGGTTCACCAGGTCCACGTACCCTTCCAGGACGATCTCGGCCCGTGCCGGAACCGCCAGGTCGACGGTCCGGCAGCGGGTGACCTCCACGCCGCGCCGGCGCAGGAAGCCGGCTACGAGAAGCTCGTCCACTTCCGGCGGGAGCGGGAGGGTCGCGGCGTAGACCGTGGCCGGGTCCGCCCCGATCACCACCGCGGCTTCAAGACGTTCCCCGCCGGCGCGAAGCACGCGGCGGGCCTGGGCAGCGGCATCCTTGTGGATGTGCCAGTGCATCCCCGTCGTCCGGTCGTCGAAAACCTGCATCCGGTACATCCCCACGTTGCGGCGTCCGGTGGCGGGATCCCGGGTGAAGACCAGGGGCATGGTGATGAAGGGGGCGGGATCTCCCGGCCAGCAGTGGAGCACCGGAAGAATAGCCAGTGAGGGGTCGCGGTCGTGGACGACCTCCTGGCAAGGGGCCGACCTGGCCCGCCGTGGAAAGGAGGCCAGAAGCCGGCGCAGGTGGGGAAGGGCGCCCATCTTCCGGCGCCAGCCCCCTGGGGCGGCCGCCGCTTCGATGAGGGCGGCCACATCCCGCCCGAGCTGATCAAGGTCGTCCACGCCGAGGGCTGTCTTGACCCGTTCCGCCGAACCGAATAGGTTGGCCGCCACCGGCATCCCGAAGCCCTTGACCCGCTCGAAGAGCAGGGCGGGACCGCCCGCCTTGACCACCCGGTCCGCGATCTCGCTGATCTCCAGGCGGCGGTCCACCTCGGCTGTGACCCGGTGCAGTTGTCCCTGTTGTTCGAGGGCGTGGATAAATGATCTCAGATCATCGTAAGGCAAGGTCTTCCCCCAACCCGTTTTCATAATTTCAGCAACAGCTTAGGAGCAGCAGGTATTTCAGCATCAAAGGCATTTCGAAACAGAAAAGGCCTCATCCGGTCTCCGGTAAAAAAGCCGGTAAATAAACCGGCCGCTTGTTGCCGACCGGCCAATTCTTTTAGCGATAAGGTCATCCATTCCCTTCAGATGGAGAAGACCAATTCCAACCACGGCTATCTTGCTGGATCCGCGTGATCTCACGTCATCTTAACTATAGGAACGAATCGGGGCGCTTGCTTCGCGCCGGCCGGCTGCGGGTCGGGCCGGACGCCGGCGACTCTTCGGCTCCTCCAGCGGAGATAAAAAAGTTCTGCGGATCCTGCAGGAGTTACCAGGACCCCGAAGAATAATCCGGATTACTCGTGGGGCAAAGTGGTGTAAAGTGGTGGATATGACCATTGTTCATCGGCGAGTACCTGCACACCGTAGATGAAAAGGGCAGGCTCTTCATCCCGGCCCGCCTGCGGGAGGACCTGGGTGAGCGCTTCGTGGTCACGCGGGGGCTGGATGAGTGCCTTTTCGCCTTTCCCCGGCCCGAGTGGGACGCCCTGGCGGCCAAGCTCCGCACCGTTCCTTTCACCCGGGCGGCCGGCCGGGCCTTCTCCCGGATCCTGTTTTCCGGGGCCTGCGAGTGTGAACTGGATCGCCAGGGGAGGACCCTCCTGCCGGCCAACCTGCGATCCTTCGCCGGCCTGGAGAAGGAAGCGGTGATCATCGGGGTTTCCAGCAGGTTGGAGATTTGGAGCAAGGACCGGTGGGAAGCCTACCTTCGAAACGCCGAGGTATCGTACGAGGATATCGCCGAGAAGATCGGAGAGGGGCCTGGGGAGCTTGACCTGTGAGCGGTGCGGTAAGGAAGCGGAGGTCTCCCATGTCCCGGTCCTGTGCCTTGAGGTGGTGGAATACCTGGCTCCCCGCCCCGGAGGTCTGTACGTGGACGGCACGGTGGGGCTTGGGGGGCACGCCCGGGCGATCCTGGAAGCATCGAGCCCCGACGGTTTTCTCCTGGGAATCGATCGGGACCGGGAAGCCGTGGAAATCGCGCGGCGCCGCCTGGAGGAAGCCGGGTATGCGGGGCGCTTCCGCCTGGTGCATGACAGCTATCACGACCTGCCGGCCGTCCTCGCCCGTTCGGAGATCCCCGAGGGAGAGGTGGACGGGATCCTGCTCGACCTGGGGGTTTCCTCGCTCCAGCTTGACGAGCCGGGGCGGGGGTTCAGCTACCAGGAGGAGGGCCCCTTGGACATGCGGATGGATCGAGACGGTCAAACCCTGACCGCCCGGGAGATTCTCAACACCTGGCCGGAGCGGGAGATCGCGAGGATCCTGAAGGAGTTCGGCGAGGAGCGATGGGCTGAAAGGGTGGCCCAGTTCATCGTCACGAGCCGGCAGAGGAGGCCGCTGGCCGTCACCTCCGACCTGGTGACGGTGATCAAGGACGCGATCCCTGCCGGGGCGCGGCGCCGGGGAGGGCACCCCGCAAGGCGGACCTTCCAGGCCCTGCGGATCGCCGTGAACCAGGAACTGGACTTCCTGGCCGGCGCCCTGCGGGCCGCCGTAGGGGCCCTTCGGCGGGGGGGAAGGATCGCGGTGATCTCCTTCCACTCGCTGGAGGACCGGACGACCAAGCAGACCTTTGCGGACCTGGCCCGCGGCTGCACCTGCCCCCCGGAGTTGCCGGTCTGCGGCTGCGGGAAATCCCCGCTGTTGAAGTTGCTCACCCGGCGCCCGGTCAGCCCCGGCCCCGGCGAAGAGGAGGCCAACCCGCGCAGCCGCTCGGCCAGGCTGAGGGTGGCGGAACGGGTAGGCTCGTTCTAGCCCATTTAGGGAGTGAATAGGTCTTGATGGGGATCGCAACCCGCGACAGCAGTGCTGTGAAGGTCCATCCGGCGCCCGACCGCCACCCGTCGGTTTCGCATCCCCTCGCGCCACGGGTGTCCGCCGGCCAAAAGCTCAATCTCCGGAGCAGGAAGGCCAAGGCCAGGCTGCTCCTTTTCCTCATCGGGACATGGATCGTCGCTGTTTCTCTGGTCGCCGGGAGAGCCGCGCTGGCCGATTACAGTTACCGGAAGGCGGACATGGAATCCGGAGCGCTTCTGCTGGAGCGGGAAATCGCCAAGCTGAAGGTGGAAGTGGCCGTCCTTGCCTCCGCCGAGCGTCTTTCCGATGTGGCCGGGGACATGGGCCTGCAGCTCCCGTCACCCGCCCAGGTCATCAGGGTCACCCTCCCGGCCCCTGCAACCCAGGACGGCGGGGTGAAGACGCAGGCCCTTCCGGACGCCGGCCACGGCCCTAAAGCCGATCGGTGGATTACAGGCCGGTAGCCTGCGCCTTGCCGCGCCGGGTGGGCCGGCGCGGTGCATCGGCGGCGGTCTGAAGGATCCGGTTCGGGAGGTAGGGCCTTGGGGTCTCGCGTGGCTAGAATCACCGTACGGAGACGGATCCTCTTCCTGTTCTTGATGCTTTCTTTCCTTCTCTGGGGATTGGGTGGGCGCCTGGCTTGGCTCCAGCTCTACAAGGGAGCGGAGCTCCGGCAGCGCGCCCAGGTTCAGTGGACCAGGGACGTCCCCGTCGAGCCCAAACGCGGGAGGATCATCGACCGGAACGGTAAGGAGCTGGCCCTCAGCGCCAGCGCACCCACCGTGGTGGCGATCCCCATCGAAGTCAGGGATCCCCGCTCGACGGCCCAGGCCCTGGCCAAGATCCTGGAGCTTGATCCGGGGTATATCGAGCGCCGGTTGACCACCAAGGCCGCCCTGGTCTACGTGGCCCGGAAGATCGACGAGGGGAAAGCGGCCCAGGTCCGCGAACTGGC